>JAJXYA010000273.1:0-1441 GCA_021780795.1 Bacillota bacterium
GGTAAAAAAAAGGGGATAAATAAATTAATTATACCTTACGATAACGGAGGAGAATGTTCTCTAATTAAAAATTGTGAGGTATACGGCTTTGATAATTTAAAACAAATTGTTAACTTTATGGAATACAAAGATCTGCTTCCATTAAAAAATAATTTTGACAATAGTAAATCAATTCCTCTAGATTTTGATTACAGTGATGTAATAGGCCAGGAAAGTTGTAAAAGAGCACTGGAGGTTTCTGCGTCTGGTGGTCACAACATCATGCTTTTTGGGCCTCCTGGCTCAGGGAAAACTATGATGGCAAAAAGATTAACTTCTATTTTGCCACTGCTTAGCTATGAAGAAGCTTTAGAAGTAACTCAAATTTATAGCATTGTTGGGAAATTAAAGGAAGATGAGCTTATTTATAAAAGACCCTTTAGAAATCCTCATAATACCAGTTCAAAAATCGCTTTAGTAGGTGGTGGCATAAAGTTAATGCCTGGTGAAATAACTTTGGCTCATAATGGCGTATTGTTTTTAGATGAAATGTTGGAGTTTAAAAAAAGCATTTTAGAAGTTTTAAGGGAGCCATTAGAAGAAAGAAAGATAAGTTTTTCAAAAGCATCTGGTAGCATTACTTTTCCTTCAGATTTTATGCTTATATCCTCTATAAATCCTTGTCCTTGCGGAAACTATGGTTCCCAAAGGGAGTGTACCTGTACCGATTATGAAAGAAAAAGATACTTATCAAAACTATCATCACCTTTATTAGACAGGATAGATATTTTTTCATTTGTTAATTTAGTAACCTGCCAACAACTTACTAGTAAGAAAAAGCCAGAATCCTCAATTATAATAAGAAAACGTGTAGAAAAAGCACGTAAAATACAGAAGGAAAGATTTAAAAATGAAAATTTTTTTTGTAATTCACATATGGGAGCTAAGGACATAAAAAAATATTGCGAGGTTTCTAAAAAGTGTGAGAATACAATAAAAAAATTTCTTGAAAGCTTCACTATTAGCACTAGAGCATACAATAGAATTTTAAAGGTTTCAAGAACTATTGCTGACATGTATGAAAGTGATAAAATAATGGAAGAACACCTAGTTGAGGCTATGCAGTATAGAAGATTTATAGACAATAAAATAGTATAAAAATGTGAGAGGTTTTTATGAATGATTATGATATTTGGTTTATTTTACTTGACATTTCTAACAAAATGAAAATAAAATTAATAGATAGGTTTAAAAATGCTAAAGAAATATGGTATTATACATTAAATGAAAAAAATATTTCAAAAACAAAAGCTGAAGAAACTTGGAAAATGGTAGAAGGATTAAAACAAACTTTATTTAATAATAAAATTAATTTTGTTACAAAAATGAGCGAGGATTATCCTAGTAAATTAAAAAATTATGACGATGCTCCATATGTATTATTTTATAAAGGCGATATTAA
>JAJXYA010000273.1:1451-5289 GCA_021780795.1 Bacillota bacterium
TCTATAGTTGGCTCTAGAAAGTGTAGTAGCTATGGAATAAATGTTACTAAACAAATAGTAGAAAAGCTTAGCACTTATAATATAAATATTATAAGTGGCATGGCTAGGGGTATAGACTATTACGCTCATTTTGAAAGCATTAAACAGAAAAATTTCACCTGTGCCATTTTAGGCTCTGGCGTAGATGTGGTTTATCCAAAAGAAAATATAAGGCTTTATAATGATATAATAGAAAAGGGCTGTGTGATTTCGCAATTTTTACCAGGAACAAAACCTTTTCACTATAACTTTCCTATAAGAAATAGAATAATTGGAGGACTTAGTGAAATAACTATTGTGGTGGAGGCTGGACTTAAAAGTGGTTCCCAAATTACTGCTAATGCAGCTATTGAAATGGGAAATGACGTTGTTGCTGTGCCAGGTTCAGTGCTTTCAAAATATAGTATGGGTACTAATTCTTTAATTAAGGATGGAGCTTTTCCTTTTACAAATATAAAAGATATTTTTGATTTATTAGGTATAAATTATAATATAATAAATAAACCTATTATTAGAAAAATGACAATAGCAGAAGAAAAAATTTATAAACTTATAAATAATGATCCGATCCATATTGATGATATAGTAAAAATAACGGATATTGACATAAGTCAAATTTATGGGTTATTATTTGAAATGCAGTTAAATGATGAGATTATGTGTTTAAGTGGCAATTATTATGTAAGAGCAAATAACCTAATATAATAATGTTCCTAGAATAGATATAAACAAATTAATTATGAAGAGGGGATAAGATGGGTCAAAATTTAGTTATTGTAGAGTCGCCTGCAAAGGCAAAAACAATAGGAAAATATTTAGGCAAAAATTATGTTGTTGAAGCATCCATGGGACATGTGAGGGACTTACCCAAAAGTACTTTAGGTGTTGAAATAGAAGAAAATTATAATCCTAAATACATTACAATAAGAGGTAAAGGAGATTTACTTGATAAGCTTAAAAGGGAAGCAAAAAAAAGCGATAAGGTCTTTCTTGCAACCGACCCTGATAGAGAAGGTGAAGCTATTTCATGGCATTTAGCAAAAGTTTTAAAAATAGATGAAGATAAAGAATGCAGAATAGTTTTCAATGAAATCACTAAAAACGCTATCAAAAATGCTATCAAAAATCCTAGAAAGGTTGATATAAATCTAGTTGATGCGCAACAAGCAAGGAGAGTTTTAGACAGACTAGTTGGATATAAAATAAGTCCTATTCTTTGGAGAAAAGTAAAATGGGGTTTAAGTGCAGGTAGAGTTCAGTCTGTAGCATTAAAAATTATATGTGATAGAGAAAAAGCAATTAATGAATTTAAGCCTGAAGAATACTGGACAATAGAGTGTAAGCTGTCAAAGAGTGAGAAAGAAAAAACTTTTGTTGTTAAGCTTTATAACATGAAGGGTAAAAAGTTAGAAATCAAAGATAAAGAAACAACAGATAAAATTATAAGTGCTTTGAAAAATGGAGAATTTGTAGTTAAAGCAGTAAAAAAGTCAACTAAAAACAAAAATCCACTTCCGCCTTTTACAACAAGTACACTTCAACAAGATGCTTATAAAAGGTTAAATTTTTCAACTAAACGTACAATGTCAATTGCTCAAAATCTTTATGAAGGTATTGAAGTTAAGGGACATGGCACAATTGGATTAATTACATACATGAGAACAGATTCTGTTAGAGTTTCAGAAGAGGCACAACAAACAGCAAAAGTATTTATAACAGAAGCTTATGGTGAGGATTATTCCTTAGCAAAACCTAGAGTATTTAAAGGTAAGGAAGGTGCACAGGATGCTCATGAAGCTATTAGACCAAGTTATATTAATATAACTCCTTCAGAATTAAAGGGAACTATAAAAGATGACCAATACAAACTTTATAATCTGATTTGGAGCAGATTCATGGCAAGTCAAATGGCAAATTGTATTATGAATACATTAAGTGTAACAATAGATAATGGAGATTATGGCTTTAAAGCATCCGGTTCAAGTATCAAATTTGATGGTTTCATGAAGGTTTATAATTATACATTAGATGAAGAAAATGATGATATCTCTATCCCAAATTTGTCAGAAGGAGAAGTGCTTTTTTCAAAAGAAATTGATGGAAAACAGCATTTTACATTACCACCAGCAAAATATTCTGAAGCTAGTTTAGTTAAAACTTTAGAAGACAATGGAATAGGCAGACCAAGTACGTATTCACCAATTATTTCAACCTTACTAGATAGAAAATACATCATGAGAGAAAAGAAAACTTTAATTCCAACAGAGCTTGGCAATATAGTAAATAATATTGTGAGTGAATATTTTAAAGAAATAGTAGATGTTGAATTTACTGCAGAGATGGAAAATAAGCTAGATAACATAGAAGGCGGAAAAGATATTTGGAACAAAGTAGTAGATGAATTTTATAAACCATTAGAAGTATCTATTGATATTGCTGAAAAGGAAGTTTCAAAAATAACTATAGAAGATGAAGTTACAGATATTAAGTGCGATAAATGTGGAAAATTTATGGTTATTAAGCATGGACGCTTTGGAGATTTTTTAGCTTGTCCTGGATATCCTGAATGTAAAAATACTAAACCATTGGTAAAAGAGTTAGATGTACAATGTCCAAAGTGTGGGGGGAACATATTAGCTAGAAAGTCCAAAAAGGGTAGAAAGTTTTTTGGATGCAGCAATTATCCAAATTGTGATTTTGTAAGTTGGTTTGAACCAGTAAAAGAAAAATGTCCAGTATGTGCTTCTATGATGGTTAAAAAATATAGCAAATCAAAAGGTGAGTATTTAGAATGTACAAACACTGAGTGTAAGCATCAACAAATATTAGAAGCTAAAGAATAGTATTAGCCGCAATAATTCTACTTTGTGTAAGGTTGAAATGTTGCGGCTGGTAGTCGTAGGAAAAAATCAAAGTCATTTCAAAAAAATAATGTCGAATTAGCAATTTTTATATTGAATTACTCCTAGTTTTATGGTAGTATACACATATGGTTGAGGGATTATTCGGAAAATTATAAAAATTAAAAAAAATGGAGGAATAAAATGTCTACCCTATTAAGTAAAACTAGGATGTTGAATAAAATTTTGCAGAAGAGTGGTGCAGAGCCGGTTGTATTTAACGATATTTGTGACCTTTTAAGCGATGTATTAAAATGTAATGTATATGTTGTAAGCAGAAAGGGAAAAATATTAGGCTGTAATTTATTCAGTGGTTTTGAATGCGATATTGTAAAAAACGAAATTATGAAATCTGGTAAGTTCCCCGATTTCTACAATGATAAGTTGCTTAATTGTTCAGAAACAAAAGCTAATTTATTGAACAAAGGTATTTGTGTTTTTAAAGACAACTATCCTTGTTTATTGGACAATAAAATAAGCACTATTGTACCTATTATTGGGAACAGAGAAAGACTTGGAAGTTTACTTTTGGCTAGGTTTAGTGAAGAATTTAATGATGATGATTTAGTAATTGCTGAGCATAGTGCTGCAATTGTTGGACTTGAGATATTGAGATCAAAACAAGATCAAATAGAGATTGAAGCTAGAAATAAAGCTGTTGTACAACTTGCTATTGGAACATTATCTTATTCTGAACTTGAGGCTGTTGAACATATATTTAACGAACTAGATGGTGATGAAGGACTTTTAGTAGCATCAAAAATAGCAGACAAGGTAGGCATAACTAGGAGTGTAATAGTAAATGCATTAAGGAAATTTGAAAGTGCGGGAGTTATTGAATCAAGGTCTTTAGGCATGAAGGGTACACACATCAAAATTTTAAATGATAAATTATTAGA
>JAJXYA010000169.1 GCA_021780795.1 Bacillota bacterium
CGAAAATCTGAATCAATCCACAGAGATGCGCCTAAAAATAGACCAGCCATAAATATGGAACCTATTATTCGATATAACATAGCTGCAAAACCGCTGTCGTCATCCTTGAAATGAGGAAAATCGAATGTCATGCCAAGCGTGAATGTTCCACAGAAACCAATCATTAAGGCTAAAAGCGCTAAACTTATCGAGCAAAAGAAGTATAACATTTTACAAAAATAAAATAAAAAGATTATTTTATATATCACTAACCTTTTATTTATTCCATTTTATAAATATAATATCGATATTAAAGCATACTATACTTGCAATAATTATTTTGTTTATCATAAGAATGGTGGTATATATAAAATTATAATTATAGCGAAAAATACACATTAAGAGTAAATAATCGAAAAAAACAAAATTACTATATACGTATATAGTAATATGTTATAGTGACCTATTTCGTGGTGGAATTAGCAATAATATATTTTTATTAGTTGACTTTTATATTGATTTATTTAATTCGTTAGTCATCTTCAGACCCATCTTTTACTATCTCAATTTTTGCTTTTCTATTAGGCGGTTGTTCACATGTCATAAAATCTTCCTCTTCTCCTTTTAGTATTTCTAATTCTAATTCTTCTTCGTTCTCCGATAATTCATCTATTTCTTTAAACATTTCTAATTCTTCATCGGAATTCTCTGAGCTTATATATCCGTCCGATTGCTCCACTTCATTAAGTTCTTTTTCTTCTATTTTTCTGTTTTTCTTCCCCCAAACTCCGGATCGTCTCATAGAGTGAAAAATGCCTTGTTCCCACTGTAATTTTGTATGACGTCTATGACATGGTCTACACAAAACTCTTGTTTTCTTACATTCTTCTTTTACTTGATCCAGTGTATAGCTACCACTTCTACAACCACTTATCATCGCAGAGATACAATCTATTTTCTCTATTGGATTTATATGATCCATATCAAAAAATCGTGGTAAATCGGGGTTTTTATATCCACATTGGATACATCCTGATTGCTTAAGATTATATACATAATCTTTCTTTGTTTTTTCAAGAGGATTTACATATAAATTTATGGTTTCTTTCTTTTGCTCTATTTCTCTCTCAATGGTTACAATAGTATGACATTCGCAGCATAAAAGTTGCGTTTTGCGAGCTTCTAATTTCATAGCAAATTCGCATCCCACAGCTCGCACCGTTTTCTTCTTGGGAATAAATTTTTCGTTTTTATTTAATAAACCCCTTTCTCTTTGTTCTTTTTCCGTAAGATGATCTAGTTCCATACTATGAAAATCTATTACTTCTCCATAAGTTAGTAAAAATTCACCCGAATAACATAAAATATTATTATATTCTACCATTTTTCTTCCATTTTGAAGAAATGTATTTAGTCTTATAAGTTTTGATTCGACAAATAAAAATATTCTATTACATCTTTCACAACAAGATTCTATTTTTAACATAAATTCACGCTTTATATTTTCATAAAATTTTTTTATTTTTTTGGCGGATTCTGTGGATTTTTCTTTACAGAGAACGCAACATACAGCTGTCGATCCATCTATATTTATCGCTTTCTCATCCAATTTCTTTTCATTGCGACATCCACGACAAAAGAAATTTCCTCTCAATGATGCTTTTTCTTGTCTTATTCGTTGAAGCTCTATACTCGCGGCATTATAATATTCTCTGCAATTTATACATCTGAGAAGAATTTCACTATGAGGATTATCCCTTTCTTTCCTAAAATAATTGATTGGAACTTTATCACGAGGATAAGATGAATACTTTGCGTGTACCTTTGGGTTTCCCAAACAAAATAAAATACCTGTGTCTTTCGCAACTTTTTCAGAATTTTCCCTAATCTTTTTATCTCTAACACGTGATGGTTCAATTAAACGTTCTTTTTCCCTACAGTGAGCGCAGTATTTATACATTGAACTAACAGGATCGTCTAAAATTTTCATAAAAAACTCTATTGGAACTTTGGTGATATGAAATGGAGACATGCTATTATGTGAAGGAGAATGGCACTGTCCTGTTTGTGAAGATAATGGCGTCAAATTACCATTTCTTCTATCAAAAGCAATATTTATTTCAGTATCAGACTTTTCAAAAAATCCATGTTGATAAAATAATTCTCTAATGAGCAAGTTAACATCTTCTCTAGATAAAATTTCAGGATAAAATTTAAGATATTTTACTATAACTGTCATCATTAATTTTTGTAAATGTTCTTTATCTAATTTTTGATAGTCCTTACTTGCTATACTCTGTAGCGTATTTTCTTTTATTTTCGCTTGGTAATTTTGACAAAATTTACACATCACAAATAACATCGAGTCGGCGTCACCAGGAATTTTTCTAAATAAGTCGATGGGAACTTTTTCTCGTGGAAAAGAACATCCCGATAGTGTATCGTGCCAAATATGGGTACACATAATAAAGTTATTTTTCTCTTCTTCACTACATTCTCGGAAAAATTTTCAACGCATTCAGGGCATTCTTCTATTTTTGGTTTTCTTCCTGTAATAGTATCAGCTTTGCCACATTTTGGGCAGATCTGTCCATTCTCAATATTTTTCTTAATTTTATCTTCAAAATATTTTTTTTGCTTAAATTTGCGACAATGCAAGCAAAATTTGAATAACCCATTAGCTGAATTACGACTCGTACAACCCATAAAGAGTTCTATTGGTACAGCATTTTTAGGGTAAGGAGATTCGGATCGAGTATTATGATATTGACATGTGCACTCTGTGGTCTCATTCCCATCCTTTATTTCTGGTTCTTGTTCTTTATTTTCCCAAGAGGGTTTCTTTGACTTTTTTGAAGTTTCTTTTCGTTTTTGCCGACGATCACGACAGAATTCGCATTGTTTATATAATTCTCCAGTTTTATGTTTTACTTTGAAAAATTCGATGGGAACCTTATCTCTTGGATAAAGAGGACAAATTTTAATAGTATGACAACTAGCACTACATTTTGAAAATTTTTGTTCTTCCTCGGCCTCAGAAGAACTATTATCTAATTCTTCAGAATCAACATTTCTATTTAAACGTTTTGCTTTAAGACTACGTATACGTGCTCTTAATTTAGTTTTTAGTATTTCCAAACGCTGTGAATCTTCATCGGACGATTGCTCTGAGAGATCGGAATTTGATTTTTTATCAAAATTCATACTCTTGGTCTGCTTTGGAACCTTTTTACTAACACTATCTGTCATTTCCAAAATAATGTTTTCATATATTTTTCGTATCAATTAACTCTATATATTTTGTCGTAAAATAAATATACTTTATTATATCAAATTATAATAATGATAAAAATATTGGCTATAATGAATCTTATAAATGTTAAATGCTACAAATCCTTGGAATATAGGCACACTAGACAAAAGCGGAATATTTGGTTACTACATTAGTGCTAATATATTAGGAGTTTTATTATGTACCATTTTGATGTATTCTGTGTATAAAAATTCTAAAAGAGAAGTGAGCGATATATTTGTGGCGGGTATCGCATCTGGCTGTCAGAATATGTCTTTAACATGTGGATTGCAATGTTGGGCGAATGCGATATCCAATGAATTTGTGGGAGGTAATACTTTTTGTATAATAGAAAGTATAGCCCATGTAAGTGCTATTCCGACACAATTTCTTTCAGTAACGGGTATGGCTTTGGTATTTTATCTTTTTCAAGTGAAAAACTATAAAATATCTCATAGAAAAGCTTTTTATATAGTAGTGTTTATCTGGTGCTTCTGTACATTTACTACATGTTTATTAAGTTTAGTGTCGCGAGCCACGCTCATGTCAAATGGTGTATATTGCTTCTTCGAATTTTCATCACCTGCTATTGCCTATTGGATGATACCTTGTTTGATATTAGCTTTAGGTACTATGATAGTTACGCATATTCTTATTATAAAACATTATACTATGTATGTAAATGTATTGAAAAATAGTAATTTGAAAATAGATGTACCATCTAATAATCGTATTGGTAACCCGTTTATTCAACAATTCCGATGGCGTTCAACTGTTTTTATATTAGTTCTTCTAATCAATTGGGGTCCAGCGGCCTTTTGTACTATTTATGTTTTTGCTACTAATACATCACCGGAATGGATAATTACTTGGGTAGGAGAAGGAGGAACAACTTATAGTTATGCGATGGCGATTAGTTTCGCATTCTTTTCAAAACATTATCGTAAACTCTTAATATATTTATTTGCTTGGCCTTTGATCATATGCAAGGGTAAAGACTGGTACGAATTAGCTTCAGGTATAACTAAACCAGTATATGCTAGAAGTACTAAACGTTCTACTAGACGACAACCGTCCACTACTAAAAGGTCTCATACTGAACATCCCGATTCTCCTATCGATGATATTGAGTTACCAGTATCTGATGTACATTCTCGACCGTCGTTTATGAGTTCTCCTTCCATCGACGAGAAATTTTATATGCCTTCTCCTTTAACTGATGTTACTGGCAAGGAAGGTAGACCCTCAACTGAACATGACAGTACTTATGTGTCACGTCCGTCTGAACATAAAACGTTTACTGTACTTCCAACCGATAGAGATAGTATTCATATATCTAGACCTTCTGAACATAAAGTATTTACCGATAGAAATACTATTTACGTAGCTACTCCTTTGGTTCAACTAGTACAACGAGAAGGGGAAGATGATTCTTCTATGATAGTAAAACCTTTACCTTCTCCTAAAAACAATGTACCACCATCACCTAGGAATAGAAGTGATTCATCGACTCAACCTTCACTCTCTCTTATAAACAGGAAAAATACCCCATCTCCTCGGAATGTTGAACCGTCTCCTAGGAGTAGGAAAAATGTAGTGGAAAGTACTTTGGATTTACCGTCATCACATCGTACTACTGGTGAATCTTCTTCTCCTCGGCCTGGATTTCGATCTACAACTGAAACACCTACCGCTCAAAGTACTCGTTACACATTTGTAACTCCAGAATCGCCTCCTCTTGATTCAACCACTGATAATATAACTCCAACTCCTTCTCCAGTATATTTATATACTGTCATTAGAGATACTAACGTATCGTAACTAATATTTTCACATATAACAATATACGCTATATTGTTATTTATTTCTTTTCTTCCATCCACTTTCTTCTATTTTTTATATGATATGTATATAAATTTTATTATATGTTACAATATGTATATAAATTTTATTATATGTTACAATATGTATATAAATTTTATTATATGTTACAATATGTATA
>JAJXYA010000286.1 GCA_021780795.1 Bacillota bacterium
ATAATTCAAAATTAATTAAAAAAACATTCACATTTTTTACATACTTCTTTAAAATTTTTACTTTTAACATAGACAAAGTATAAAAAACAAATAATTATTAGGGTGAAAAAACTATAATTTTTTATGTTTTTTTAAAAAATTAAAATTAATATTACAAAATTTAAAAGATTTTAGTAACGAAATTATATTAAAAATTTTATCAAAATAATTATCATAATTAGTAGGGCAATTAAAAATATTTATAGGAGTTGATACTTGTATGGAAAATTTATTAAGGGATAAAAAAGCAATATTCATTTTTGTTTTCCCTGCGTTTCTTATCTTTTTTGTAATCGTTTTGCTTCCAATCTTCTTTTCTTTTCAATATAGTTTGCTAAAGTGGGATGGTATAAGCAATGGAGTTTTTGTAGGACTTCAAAATTATAAAAACTTATTTATTCATAATTCCGATGGTTTTATGAAGTCTGTAGAAAATTCATTATTACTGGCTTTATTATCTGTTTGTATTCAATTGCCTATTTCACTTTTCTTTGCACTTGTTTTGGCAAGGGGAGTAAAGGGTGAAAAGTTTTTTAGAACAGTTTATTTTATACCAGTAATTTTAGCAACTGTTATTGTAGGTCAATTGTGGATGAAAATATATAATTCAGATTATGGTCTTTTAAATTTTATACTCTCAAAATTAGGATTAAAATTTCTTGAAAATCAATGGCTTGCTAATACAAAGACTGTTTTAGTGGCAGTTTTTATACCTATACTATGGCAATATATAGGATATCATATGCTTTTGATGTACGCATCAGCAAAGTCTATTTCGCCAGATATATATGAGGCTGCAAGAATAGATGGAGCTAGTGAAACAACTATAGCCTTTAGAATAACAATACCTCTAATTAAACCAATTTTACAGGTTTGTACTGTATTTGCTGTAATAGGTTCATTTAAGTCTTTTGATTTAATTTATGTTCTTACAAATGGAGGACCTATGCATGCTAGTGAAGTCCCAACAACCCTTATGTATACCGATATTTTTAATAAATATCAATATGGCTATGGAAGTGCTATAGCAGTTTTCATTGTAGTTGAATGCTTTATATGTACAATTTTAATCAACAAACTTTTTGGTAAGACAAATGTATAGTTTAAGGAGTGTGTACTAAATGAACAATAATATAATAGTCGCAAAACAATCAAAAAAAGTTTCTAAAGTTCGAAGTTTTTCTTTTAAGAAGATAGGACAAGTATTACTTTTAGTATTTTTATCAGTGTGGGCTTTTATACAATTATATCCACTTATTTGGCTCTTCCTTTTTTCATTTAAAGACAACGGAGAAATTTTTGGCGGAAATATTATGGGACTACCACACCATTGGCTTATTTCAAATTATATAACTGCCTTGACTAGTGGTAATGTAATGGTATATTTTTTTAATAGTGTACTTGTTACTGGTTTAACTATTATTATATCAAGCGTCTTAATAGCTTCAGCATCCTATGGAATAGTACGTATGAAATGGAAACTCAGCAAACCTGTTTTGCTAATATTTTTAATGGGAATGATGATACCAATAAATGCAACCTTATTGCCACTATTTATAATTCTTCAAAAGGTTAAGCTTTTTAATACCTATTTTGCGCTTATAATACCTTATGTTGCTTTTGCACTTCCTATGGGCATATTTATTTTAACAAGCTTTATGATTAGTATTCCAATTGAACTAGAAGAGGCAGCTTGTATCGATGGCTGCAATGTATATCAAATATTTTATAGAATAATAGTTCCAATTGTTAGACCAGCACTTGCTACCATTGCAATTTTTACTTATCTTTCCTCTTGGAACGAATTGATGTTTGCAAATACTTTTATAAATGATGATGTTAAGAAAACCTTAACTGTTGGTATAATGTCTCTTTCAGGTCAATATTCAACTAACTGGGGACCTATTGGTGCTGGACTTGTTATTGCAACAGTTCCAACCTTAATTATATATGCTTTACTTAGCGAGCAAGTGCAGCAAAGCTTGGTTGCAGGAGCAGTAAAGGGTTAACAATAAAGTTATAAATAAATTAATTGAAGGGATGATAAAATTATGGAAAACAAATCATTTTATGTACATCACAGTGCTTTTGGTGCTTTCTCAAGCTTTATGTTAGGAAAGCTAGGAAAAGGTGGAGGCTTTGTATTAAACGATGTTAGGCCATCTAAAGACAATATTTTTGTAGGTTTTAAACAAGAGGGAAAAATAAATCTTCTCCCATTTTGTGAATTAGATAATAATGCTGAAGAAGAATTTACAGGTGAAGTTGATGCTTCAAATAAGGAAAAGGCAATTAAAATTTTTTCTGAAAAGGAAATACAAAGAGAAATTGGATGGGCTTCAGACACTTTTATAGCAGATAAATTAACATTTTCAATAATAACTCCTTTTGGTAATATAAAAAATCCTTTGGAAATGAAACAAGATGAGAAAAAGCTTGCCTTTGCTCCAGTAATTTTTGCAAAGCTAACTTTTGATAATAGAGATAAAGCTACTGATGCTGAAATGATATTTGGAATAGAAGGTCCAAAGAGAAGATTGTCAATAACTACTGAAGGAACATATGTGGGGGCAGCCTTAGAAAGAAAATATGGATTTGCAGCTATAAACTCCGATGAAATAAAGGAATTATCTAGGCTTGATATATTAACCTCATGGGCAAATGATAACTATCAAAATCATGATTTGGGAAGGGCACCTTCTTTAATTTTTAAGGTTCCAAAAGGAACTATAAAAACTTTCACCATTGCACTTGCAACCTATCAGGAAGGCACTATTACAACAGGTATAGATACGAAGTTTTATTATAGTGAGCTGTTTAATTCCCTTGAAGATGTAATTGCTTTTGGCCTTCAAAATTGTGACTACTATTTAAATTTAGCTAATAAAAGAGATAAAGAGCTTAAGGAAAGCAATTTGAATGAATATAGACAATTTCTTTTAGCTCATGCAACTCATAGCTACCATGCTAGTACCCAGTTAATGGTAAATAAAGATAACTTGCCCCTTTGGATTGTAAATGAAGGTGAATATATAATGATGAATACTTTTGATTTGACTGTAGATCATGTGTTTTTCGAATTAAGATTTCACCCATGGACAGTCACAAATTCTTTAGATTTATTTGTGGATAGATATAGTTACTATGATCAAGCTGGTTTAGCCTTTACCCATGATATGGGAGTTTCCAATGGATTTTCTAAAAAAGAATATTCTTCTTATGAGCTTCCTAATTTACAAGGCTGTTTTAGTTACATGACTCACGAAGAACTTTTAAACTGGATATTAACTGGAGCAGTATATGTATTAAAGACGAAGGATGAAACGTGGCTTAATAACAATAAAAAAATATTTTTAGAATGCTTTGAATCTTTAACTTCAAGAGATAAAAACTGTGATGGAATAATGGATGTAGACAGCAGTAGATGTGAAAATGGCTCTGAAATAACAACGTACGATAGCCTTGATACAAGTCTTGGACAAGCTAGAAATAACCTATACCTCGGTTTAAAAAGCTGGTCAGCTTATGTCCTCTTAGAAAAGATATTTAAAGAGGTTGGTTTTAGCGAACACTGTGAAAAGGCTGTAGAAAAAGCATTAGCGGCAGCAAATAAAATAGTAGGACAATTTGATGATAAAGAAAAGTATATTCCAGCTGTTTTTGAAAATGGAAATACTTCAAGAATAATACCAGCAGTTGAGGCTCTAGTATATCCATATATAATAGGGGACAAGGTATCTGTTAGTGAAGATGGGAAATATGGAGAATTAATTAAAAAATTAAAGCAGCATATACTTACAATAATGAAACCTGGAATATGTATAGATGAGGTTTCAGGGGGCTGGAAGCTATCTTCTACAAGTAAAAACACTTGGAATAGCAAAATATTTTTATGTCAATACGTAATTAAGGAAATACTAAGGATAGATTTTCCTGATGAAGAAAATTGGGATAAAGTTCATGCTAATTGGCAAAAATTAAGTTGCAGTGAAGAAGGTGCTACAGATCAAGTAAATAGTGATACCGGAACTGCCAGAGGAAGTAGGTTATATCCTAGACTAGTAACAAGTATTTTATGGATGAAATAAGCTAGGTTTTTTATGGTGATAAGTGGCTTTATAAGCCCTTATCACATAATGAAAAAGTTTACTTATATGTATTGACGTAAGCAATAAAAAATAGTATATTAATCTTATTAAATGTTTTTTAAAAAGTTATTTTAAAATAAAAATAAAAAGGTGTAGATTAAAATTAGGAGGCAGTTTATGAGATATTTACTAGGTCTTGATATCGGAACATCTGGTACAAAGACAGCTTTGTTTGATGAGTACGGAAATACTATTAAAACCGCTACATACGGATATGAACTATTTCAGCCAAAGGCTGGGTGGGCAGAACAGGAGCCTGATGCTTGGTGGGAAGCATGTGTTAATGGAATTAAAACTGTTATTGAAAAAAGTAAAGTATCTCCAAAGGATATTAAAGGTATCGGTTTAAGTGGTCAAATGCACGGACTTGTATTAGTGGACAAGGATTACAAGGTTATTAGAAATTCTATTATATGGTGTGACCAAAGAACAGAAAAAGAATGCAATTACATGACAGAAGTTATAGGAAAAGAAAAGTTAATAAAAATAACAGGAAATCCTGCTTTGACAGGTTTTACTCTTTCAAAACTTCTATGGGTCAGAAATAATGAGCCTCTTAATTACAAGAAAATATATAAAATTCTTCTTCCCAAAGACTATATTAGATTAAAGTTAACAAATGTGTTTGCTACAGAGGTTTCGGATGCTAGTGGAATGCAAATGCTTGATATAAACACAAGAAATTGGAGTGAGGAAATTTTAGAAAAGCTAAATATAGATAAAAATATATTAGCAGAAGTTTATGAATCTGTAGTTGTAAGTGGGCATGTTACAGAGGAAGCTTCTAGGCTTACTAATCTAGCAGTGGGAACTCCGGTAGTTGGTGGAGCAGGGGATCAGGCAGCTGGAGCTGTTGGAAATGGAATAGTAAATGAGGGAATAATTTCGGTTAGCATGGGAACTTCAGGAGTAGTGTTTGCAGCTACAGACACACCTAGATTCGATAAAGAAGGACGAGTTCATACTTTATGTCATGCAGTACCTAATAAGTGGCATGTAATGGGAGTAACTCAAGGTGCAGGGCTATCTTTAAACTGGTTTAAAAGAACCTTTTGCAAAAGTGAAGTTATGGAAAGTGAAG
>JAJXYA010000429.1 GCA_021780795.1 Bacillota bacterium
CAAAAGTTACAAAAAGCAAAGGTAATGATACAATTGTTAATATAATAGCTGTTAAAAAGTATCCTCTCTGACTATTTCCATGTCCTAGCATTAGTATTAATGGCATTACTGCTGCTCCAGTAACGATACCTGAAAATCCGCTAAAAAATCCCGAATACGAATACAAATCCGATCTATCTTTTAAATCTGTTGTCATTGCTGAAGGTAGTACATTAAATGGTATATTAACTACTGAATATAATGATCCTAATACTAAATATACTACAGTTGCATAAACTATTTTTATTATTCCGCCAAATGATGGTGTGTAAAACGTTAATATATTAAATATTCCTAAAAATATTGTTCCGTATAAAATATATGGTCTAAAACGTCCATATTTAGTATTGGTACGTTCCATTACTAATCCAACAATTGGATCAACAAAACAATCCCATACTCTTGCTACAAGTAAAATAATTGCTGCTACTGTTCCTGCTATTCCAAATACATCTGTATAAAATATTAATAAATAATTTGCTGCTAAGCTCCATATTACATTTATTGAGAAGGATCCTAAGCCATAGCTCACCTTTGTTCCAAAGCCTATTTTTACATTTGATAGTTTATCTGATTTCATAGTATTATCCATAATTTTCCCCTTTCAATTTAAGAATTGCAAATTTTATAAATGAAATTTATAATATAATTGCTAATATTTTTAACATGATGATATTTTTATTTAATAGAACTGTGGAAAATTTTTATTAGATAAATGATATCATCTTGTCTTTTATTTAGTTACTTTATTTTCCATATGCAACTCCTCTCATCTTTAATTTAAATTTATTTCTATTTAAGTGAATATCACCGTCCTTCCAGTCAAACGTTTACATTTAAAGTAAATTTTTAGTTATTTTAATTTATAAGCAAGGGAATTTCCTTGCTTATAAGTTATTTTTACTATTCAAAATCCACAGATTTGTTTGTTCTACTAGATTCCCACGCTGCTTCCATAACTTTTAATACACGCCTAACTTCCGAAATTTTAATCTTTGACTCTTCTTCACCATTAAGTACAGCATGTACATTTTTATAAAAATCAACCCAATCAGTTTCAACTTTTGGTAATTCATTTTCTACGATTCCACCTGGTGGTACTGGTGCAAACTGCCTTGTAGGACCAGCTACAGTCTCAGTTATTTGTGGTGGGAGTTTCTTTAGCATATCTCCAGTTTTATATAATGCTCCATCACAACCAAAGCTTTTTACAACTATGGTACCTTTATCACCAGCTGCCAGCCATCTTGGCTGATAATCTAAAATATATGTGGATAATTCTATATGGAAAGTAACTCCGTTGTCCATTTTTAATATAATTTTAAAGTAATCATCCACTTCTTCATGAAGGACATTTTTAATATCTGCAAAAACAGTTTTTACTTTCACTCCTGGAAACATAAATAAAGCTTGGTCAATAAGATGCACACCCCAGTCGTAAATCATTCCTCCACCATATTTTTTATATAAATGCCATTCATGCATATAGCCGTTTCCTGAGTGAAGCTTGCTTTCTATAGTAAATACTTTCCCTAGTAAGCCTTCATCATTTGCTTTTTTTACTATAAGCATATCTCTGTCCCATCTTCTATTTTGATGGGACGTAAAAAATACGTTTGCTTCTTTACACGCTTTTTCCATTTCATCTAATTCTGCTACATTCATAGCTGCTGGCTTTTCTGTTATTACATTTTTCCCTGCAGCTGCTGCCTTTAAGCACATTTCTTTATGAAGATAATTAGGAACTGTTAAAATTACTGTATTTACTTCTGGATCATCAAGAAGCTCTTCTGCCGATTTGTAATATCTAAATCCCATCCTATCTGCTTCTTTCAATCTTTCTTCCTTTATATCGCAAACTGCTGCTATTTCCACTCCTGCACGAGGAGCGTTTTCTGCATGCCATTTTCCCATGCCACCAAATCCGATTATCCCTAATCTAATTTTCATAGGTTATCCTTCTTTCCGTTTATATCACAAAATTTTTTAGGTATTTGGCACTTAAAATTACTGCTTTCTTTGAATCTTCAATTGAGCCTTCAAATGCTTTATCTTCAACTTCAATGCATGTGTATCCCTTATATCCAATATCCGTTAAAGCCGATACATACTTACCCCAATTTACATCACCTAGACCTGGTAATTTTGGGGACATATACTGAAGTGGTGTTGCCATGATTCCAACATCTTCAAGTTTATCTTCAAATATTTTTATATCCTTGTAATGGACATGAAAAATTTTATCTTTAAATTGGTACAAAGGTTTTATATAGTCGATTTTTTGCCAAACAAAATGAGATGGATCATAATTCAACCCAAAGTTTGGGCTATTTAGTATTTCAAATACTTTTCTCCAAATTGCAGGAGTAGTCATTAAATTTTGTCCACCTGGCCATTCATCATTTGTAAATAACATAGGACAATTTTCAATTCCTATTTTTACACCTTTTTGTTCCGCATATTTAACTATTGGTGGCCAAATTTCTTTTACTACTTCTAAATTTTCTTCTACTGTTTTAGAAGGTATACGTCCAACAAAAGTAGTAATCATATTTACATCTAATTTGCTTGATGCATCGATTAATTTGTATAAATGCTCAACATATACTTTTCTTTTATCCAAATCTTCTTCCAAAGTATTTGGATAGTATGCTAAAGAAGATATACTAACATTTCTTTTAGAGGCATACTCTTTAATATACTGTGCTTTTTCATCATCTAATGTATCTACATCAATATGACATACTCCAGCATATCTTCTTTCTGCCTTTCCTTTTGGCCAGCAGCATACTTCGATACACTCAAGTCCGTTTTCTGAAGCAAAATCAACTACTTCTTCAAAACTTAAATCTCCAAGTATTGCACTGACAAATCCTAATTTCATAGATGATTCTCCTCTCTTACTTAAAACCCAACAAGTTTTTCTCCATTATCAAGTGCTTTTTAGTCATTTCTACTGCTCGTCCAGATACATGATCTTCATATTCAGATACAATATAGCCTTCAAAATCAGAGTCATTTATTACAGGCAATATTTCATTATATGGTATACTAGCTTCATGATTATTTTCATCTAAATAATGAAATTTTCCATGAAAGTGTATACAATATGGCATTATATCTTTTAATCCTTTAAGGTCTGCTTCTTTTCTAAACTGAACAAATCCATACATTCCTTCTAGTGCTCCAAATACTGGTCCAGCAGCACCTGCTTCTATAAGTTTCTTTCTAGCTTCTTCTTTTGGAACATCATCGTATCTTAATTTTGCTGCTAGTTCCAAATGCTCAACCTTTGCACCAGCTTTTATTGCATCGTCCCAATGAGGTTTGTTTGGTCTTGTGGCAAAGCATCCAAAGTCTGGAATTAGTCCAATAAATTTAGAACCTGATTCATCTATTGCTTTTATATACTCCTTTACAATAGGAGTAGTTGGTGTCTCTGGATTATGAATTTCTATTCCAACCTTTACATCATATTGTTCAGCATAAGGTGCTAATCTCTTTAGTGCATTTGGTGACAATAAATATTGAGCTCTCATGATTTTGCAACCTAATTTATGAGCTGTCTTGACGTCTGTAATTGCATTTAAAAGCATTTCATCTTCTGTCAAATTTCTTCCTTTTATCATACCTCTATCTTGATTTGCTCCATAAGATACCGGTCTTATTCCGTACTTTCTTGAACAATCTTCAACTAAGCCTAAAAATTCATCATCAACATATGGATAAGAAGGAAGCATTTGTGTTCCAACGATTTCATATCCTTCTGCTCCTAGTTCAGCTGCTTTTCTTACACAATCTTCAAAAGAAAAAATTCCTCTTGCATATTCTGCAGTAAAGCAATATAAAGTTATTCCTAATTTGATATTACTCATGTTCTTATTCCCCCCTAATTTTCCTCGATACTTAATACTTTTTCTCCACAGCTATCTAATGGCATATACATAGTATCTTCTGCAGAAGCTGACAATGGCATATATGGCACTCTTAACATCAAATGAACTTTAATATCATGCTTACCAGAAGCTAGTCCACCTATTTTATTAACCTTGATATGTGCTGGCTTTATAAGCTGCCAAAATTCGCTTATTAAATGAGGAAATTGATGCACATTAAATTCCTTATTATTTATTCCAAAAGTAACATCTTCATCTTTAAACTCTTCTCCGTCAACAGTAACCTTAAATTCATCTATACAAGAAAGAAAATGACCTCTATAGTTGCTTAGGCGTATATCGAAGGAAAATCCACTTTTATTACCATTTACATATGTGTTTTCTAAACTATCATCACAAACAACATCTACAAAATTTATTCTCATTGCAAATCCCATGGTAAATTCCTCTCCTCTTAAAATTTTATTTCTTTTTTTGTTTCAGCTGATTTATAAATTGCATCTAATATTTTAGTAACCGCTAATGCTTCTTCAGGTTTTACTAATGGTTCTGTATCATTAATAATAGCTTCTAACCATTGTTTACAATCGATGCTGCCCTCAGCACCTCCGCCACCACCGAAGTAAGCAACTCCACCAACTGGAGATAATGTTTCTTCCATTAATTGATGATTTCTTCCACGGTTATAAATCAATTCATTTTTAGAATGGCTCATTCCAGAATGAATTTCAGCACCTGCAAGTGTTCCACAAAGTGTAGTTGATGCTTCTCTTGATTCAAGCACATTTAGTGCCCAGCTAGCTTCTAAGTTTATAGTTGCGCCATCCTTCATTTTAACAAATCCCATTGCAGAATCTTCTACTTCAAATGTTTCTGGATTCCATGGTCCAAATAAATTTCCTTCTGTTGCTTGCTGTAATCCACCTAATTTATAAAATACAGAACCAGATACGCTTTCTACATCATAATTATTCATACACCATAAAGTAATATCTAAAGCATGTGTACCAATATCTATAAGTGGACCTCCACCTTGCTTTTCTTTATCCATAAATACTCCCCAAGTAGGAACTCCTCTTCTACGTACTGCGTGTGCCTTTCCGTAGTATATTTCTCCAAGATCACCATTTATACAGGCTTCATGTAAATTCATAACTTCTGCTCTAAATCTATTTTGATATCCTACTGTGAATTTCATTCCTGATGCTTTCCAAGCTTCAACCATCTTTTCAGCTTCTTCAGTTTTATGGGACATTGGCTTCTCACAATACACATGCTTTTTAGCTTTAAAAGCATCAATTGCA
>JAJXYA010000075.1 GCA_021780795.1 Bacillota bacterium
CAGCTGACTGATACTAATAGATCGAGGGCTTGACCAATTAAACTTTACTTATTGTTCACTATGCAATTTTGAAGGTACAATTATGTATTTTCAAGTTAAGAAATTCCTACGGAATTTCATCATTAACTGTCAATTGTCAATTATCAATTGTCAATTGAATAAGATCCAGTGATAATGGCTTAGTGGTAACACCCGTTCCCATTCCGAACACGAAGGTTAAGCACTAAAGCGCCGATGGTACTGCCGGGGAGGCCTGGTGGAAGAGTAGGTCGTCGCTGGGTAATGTTCCGCGATAGCTCAATGGTGGAGCACTCGGCTGTTAACCGATAGGTTGAAGGTTCGAATCCTTTTCGCGGAGCCATTTTATAAATAGTATTTGAAAACGACGGCTAATCACTATATGTGATTAGTTTTTTTCTAGTTAAAATTTGAATTATTATTTAACTTGAAAATAAACTTTTTAATTAGTATAATAAAACTGCGAAAAAAGGTTGTACTTTAAAGTACAAGAAGAGAGGTTTTTAATGAGAACAATTTTAATTTATATTTATTTAGCATTTCTTATGTTGGCAACACTATTTTTAAAGTTGTATATGGTAGTGCTAAAAAAAATAAAAACACCAGATGAATATAAAGATATAATTCATGAAGTAGTAAATTCTTGGGCAGACCATGTGCTTAAGGTAATCGGTGTTAAAGTAGATATAATAGGTATAGAAAATATACCAAAAGAAGAATGCTTATTTGTTTCAAATCATCAAGGAAATGCAGATTTTCTTCTTTTAATGGCAAAATTAGATAAACATTTGGGTTTTATTGCCAAAAAAGAACTGTTGAAAATTAAGATAGTAAGTATGTGGATGAAAGAAATGCATTGTGTATTTTTAGATAGAGATAATATACGAGAGTCATTAAAAGGTATAAATGAAGGTGCAGAAAATTTGAAAAATGGTTATAGTATGGTGATTTTTCCTGAAGGACATAGAAGTAAAAGCCATAAATTAGGTGAGTTTAAAAAAGGAAGTATGAAACTTGCAGTAAAAGCAGGGGTACCAGTGGTACCATTAGTAGTAGATAATACTTTTAAGGTTTTTGAAGAAAAAAAAGGAAGATTAACAAAAACTAAAGTTACCCTTTCTATTTTAAAACCAATAGATGTTAAAACTCTTACAAAAGAAGAAAAAACAGATTTAGCAGAGATAGTTAGAGAGAAAATTGATGAGGAATTAAAAAAAATAGTTATACAACAATAATATGAGAAAGAAATCAAGATGTGGAGATAAAAACATCTTGATTTTTGCATTATTATGCATAAAAAAACAATATAATAAAAGCTATACAATAGTTTTACGAATAAAATATAGATATACTTGCATAAAACAATAAAAAAATAGTGATTTATTGCGAAAAAATAAGAATTATTTTAAATTAATGAAATATTAATATTTTATTTATGCAATTAGAAGAATTTTTTAGTTTACAATAGCAAAATGTTTGTGGTAATATATGTGTATAAATGTATAAATTCAAAAGGTCTATCTTATACGAACAAGTATATAGTATTGTTAATTTTTAGTAAACTTTTTTAAAATAGTTTATATGTACATGTTGATTATTTTTACTAATACATATTAAATAAAGCAGCATTTAAATCATACTATAATTCATGAACGTATACTTACTTAAGAATTTAACAGTAAAAAAGGGGTGGTAGTATGAACGAAGTTATATACAAATTACAAGATGTTGATAGTCCGAATCTTTATAGACATATTTTTCCATACACTGAAATACCTAAGGTAACCTTTGATAACAATCAGGTACCTTTAGATTTGCCAGAAAATATTTGGATAACTGATACTACTTTTAGGGACGGTCAACAATCCATGACTCCATTTAAGGTAGAACAAATCGTGAATATATACAAATATTTAAATAAGCTAGATAATAACTCTGGAATTATTAGGCAAACTGAGTTTTTTACTTATACGGATAGGGACGTAGAGGCACTTATTAAATGTAGAGAGCTCGGATTAGAATTTCCTCAAATAACAACTTGGATAAGGGCTAATAAAGAAGAGTTAAAAAAAGTACATGAACTTGAAATAAAAGAAACCGGAATGCTTATGTCTTGTTCTGATTATCATATTTTCAAAAAATTAAAAACAAACAGGCAAGGAGCATTTGATAGCTATATTAGAGTGGTGGAAAAGTGTTTGGAATACGGAATAGTTCCAAGAATACATCTTGAAGATATTACAAGAGCAGACTTTTTTGGTTTTGTAATTCCTTTTGTAAATAAATTAATGGATCTTTCCAAGCAATCAGGAATTGAGGTTAAGGTTAGAGCTTGCGATACACTAGGGCTTGGTGTCATGCATCAAGGAGCTACACTTCCAAGAAGTATACCTAAATTAATAAGTGGACTTAAGAAATATGGTAACATACCATCAGAAGCTTTAGAATGGCATGGACATAATGATTTCTATAGTGTAGTTCCAGGCTCAACAACAGCATGGCTATATGGTTGTTCAGGCGTAAATGGAACTTTATTAGGTATAGGTGAAAGGACAGGAAATTGTCCACTCGAAGCTATGGCTATAGAATATGCACAAATAAAAGGTACAACTAAAAATATGAATTTACACGTTATTTCTGAAGTTGCACAATATATGAACAGTGAACTTGATTATGAGATTCCAATTAGAACACCGTTTGTAGGAAGTGATTTTAATCTTACTAGGGCAGGTATTCATGCAGATGGAGTTCTTAAAGATGAAGAAATTTATAATATCTTTGATACAGCCCAAATATTAGATAGACCAGTTGTTGTTGCAGTAAATGAATATTCTGGGCATGCAGGTATCGCAGCATGGATAAATACGTATTACAAGCTTAAAGATAATGAAAAGATAAAAAAGAGAGATGAAAGAATTGCAGAAATAAAAAATTGGGTTGATGAGGAATATCAAAATGGAAGAACATCTGCAATAAGCAATAAGGAATTAGAAGTTGTGGTAAAAAAGATGTTTCCTGAACTAATAGATATCGAAAGTAGTTTTGTAAGCTAAAAAATAAAAAAAGAAATGAGGATGAAAAATGAATAAACAATATAACATTACACTTATACCAGGCGATGGTATTGGACCAGAAGTAACAGAAGCTGCAAAAGCAGTTGTAGATGCATCAGGTGTAAACATAAATTGGGAAGTAGTTGAAGCAGGAGAAAAGGTTATGGAACAATATAAAACTCCACTTCCAGACTATGTTCTTGAAAGTATTGAAAAAAACAAAATTGCATTAAAAGGTCCTATTACAACTCCAGTAGGTAAGGGGTTTAGAAGCGTAAATGTTGCACTAAGACAAAAGTTTAATTTATATGCTAATGTTAGGCCTATAAAGACATATGAATGAATCAAATCAAGATATGAAAATGTTGATTTAGTAATTGTAAGAGAAAACACAGAAGATTTATATGCAGGAATTGAACATAAAATAGGAGATTATGCAGCAGAAAGTATAAAGATAATTACAAAAGAAGCTAGTGAGAGAGTTACCAAGTTTGCATTTGACCTTGCTATAAATGAAGGAAGAAAAAAAGTAACTGCAGTTCATAAAGCAAATATAATGAAATTTTCAGATGGATTGTTTTTAAACTCTGCTAGAAATGTATCGGAAAAATATAAGGACATTCAATTTGAAGATGTTATCGTTGATGCTATGAGTATGAAGCTTGTACAAACTCCTGAAAAATATGATGTACTTGTTATGCCAAATCTTTACGGTGACATATTATCAGATATGGGAGCAGGTTTAGTTGGAGGTTTAGGTGTAGTACCTGGAGCTAATATAGGTGAAAATATAGCAGTATTTGAGTCGGTGCACGGATCAGCACCAGATATTGCAGGTAAAGGTCTTGCGAATCCGCTTGCAACAATATTATCTGCAGTTATGATGCTTAAGCATATTGGCGAACTTGAAGCAGCAGCCAAGATTGATGCTGCAGTTGCTAAAGTTTTAAAAGAAGGTAAAAAGCTAACTGTAGATTTAGGTGGAAATGCTAGCACTATGGAATTTGCAAAGGAAATAATAAGTAATCTTTAATTGGTGAATATAGGAGTAGGGTATTTCTAAAATATATTAATTATATTTTGTTATAACTTACTCCTTTATTTTTATCTATTTATATATTGTATATCTATAAAAAAATATTGCATAAATATTATAAAGGTACTATAATATATTCAAGACATTTTTGAAATCTATGGATAATTCAAAGAAATAATGAATAAGTTTGTATAAATATAAATGGAAGGGGTTTTATTTGTGAAAGAAAAAGTTGTATTGGCATATTCAGGGGGTTTAGATACATCTATAATAATTCCATGGCTTAAGGAAAATTACGATTTAGATGTAATTGCAGTATGTGTAAATGTAGGTCAAGATGATGATATGAGTGCTGTTGAAGGTAAAGCAATAAAGTCAGGAGCTTCAAAAGCATATGTTGAAGATGTTACAGAAGAGTTTGTAAAAGAATATTTATTCAAAGCTATAAAATCTGGTGCAGTTTACGAAGGAAAATATCTTTTAGGTACGTCTTTTGCTAGACCTTTAATTGCAAAAAAACTTGTTGAAATAGCAAATCTTGAAGGAGCAAAATACATTTGTCATGGTTGTACTGGAAAGGGAAATGATCAGGTAAGATTTGAGACTAGTATAGCAGCTTTAGATCCTTCAATAAAAATAATTGCACCATGGAGAATATGGGATATTTCTTCTCGTGAAGAAGCTATTGATTATGCAAATAAGATGGGAGTTGAAGTCCCTGTATCAAAAGAAAAAATATATTCAAGAGATAGTAACATATGGCACATAAGTCATGAGGGCGGAGATCTTGAAGATCCAAGAAATGAACATAAATCTGAAATGTATATGAAAACTGTTCCACCAGAAGAAGCACCAGATAAACCTACTTATGTAAGTATATATTTTGAAGGTGGAATACCAAAAAAAATAGATGGAGTAGAAATGGCTCCTGTAGAATTGTTAAAGTACTTAAATAAAATTGGTGGAGAAAATGGTATTGGTGTTATAGATATAATTGAAAACAGATTAGTCGGAATGAAATCAAGAGGTGTATATGAAACACCAGGTGGTACAATATTATATTCAGCACACAATGAATTAGAGTATTTAACTATGGAAAAAAATACTTATCATTATAAACAGCTTATTGC
>JAJXYA010000414.1 GCA_021780795.1 Bacillota bacterium
TTAGATATTCTATTTGAAATATCTCCTTTAAATATGCCGCCATGATAACAAATTATTGTTTCAATATCATAGTCAAGGAGCTTTTTAAGAGAAGTTAAAGCTAAAGGCATATCATAAGTGTATTCTGGCTTTGGACCTATTAACTGTCCACCTTCAACATTTAAAGCATCACCAGTTACTAAAGTCTTATATTTATGTAAATACAAACATATGTGTCCATGAGTATGTCCAGGAGTATGAATAATTGTAATCCCTCCAAAGTAAGGTAATATTTCTCCATCAGAAACTTCTGTATCCACTTCCGTTTTAAGTGCTTTAAATCTCGCTCTTTCCTCTCTTGGCATTGCTTTTAGTCTTTCTGGAGTCATCTTTAAAGACTGTTCTTCACCATTTATGTATGGAGCCTCAAGAGTATGAGCGATTACTTCTATCTTTCCTTTAGACTTATTTACAATATCAGTTAGACTTCCAATATGGTCTATATCGTGATGTGTAATAATTACTTTTTTTAGTCTTTCGAAATATGTGCCAGCTGCTTCAATTTCTTTTATAATATC
This sequence comes from Bacillota bacterium, assembly GCA_021780795.1. The sequence goes on from JAJXYA010000414.1 coordinate 558, forward strand.
AAGAAACATTCCTGGAAGACCAGTGTCGATTAGCGCCATGTCATTTTCATCCCATATCAAAACTGAATTTAAAATGCGATTATCCCTTTTTAGTTCTAAAACTTCTAAACCTTCTCCTATTTTCATTAAATATTGCACATCCTTTCATAGTTATAAAATATTATATAAAGATAATATCACAATTTTAACTGGTTTTATATTTAAAGTATTAAAATTTACATATAAGGGCATACTAATTTTACAATATTCAAAAGGGTGAAGAAGATGAAAGATAAGAGTTGTAATAACACGAGTTTAGGAAACAAGTCAAAAAAACAATTGAATGCATATAGTTTGGCAGGAATTGGTATCGGCGGCATTGTAGGTTCAGGTTTTTTTCTTGGTACAGGTTTAGCGGTGAAAGAAGCAGGCCCGGCAGTCATTTTATCATTTTTATTCGGTGGATTTATAATGGCACAAGTGTTAGGTGCTATGACAAGCATAAGTATTAATCGTCCAGTTACCGGTTCTTTTAGAGTATATACCGAACAATTTCTTGGAAAATTTACTGGATATATTTTAGGATGGATAATATATATTTCTAGTATATTAGGCATTGTTTCTGAAGCTGTAGCTGCAGCTGTATTTATAAGATATTGGTTCCCAGAGTTTTCTATAGCCATTGTGGCTTCTGCCGTTGTAATAATAGTTATTTTAATAAATAGACTTAATATGAAGTATTTCGGATACTTTGAATCTGGTACTGCTGTTTTGAAAATGATAGCAATTGCAGCCTTCATTTTCATAGGTATAATATTTTTATGTTCTCATGGTATACAAGCAAAACCTATTCCTTTTGCATCTATAAATAATTTTTTTCCAAATAAAATTTCTGGTTTATTGCAGTCTATGTTGATTGTAGTGTTTACATACTCAGGAATTAGTACAATTGCAATGGCTACATCTGATGTAAGAAAGCCATGTCTATCTATTCCTAAGGCAACAATTCTTGTAACTGTTGGTCTAGTTATGTTATACGTTTTAACGATGATTATAATAGTTTTAACAATAAACTGGGGAAATGTAAATATTGCTTCTTCACCACTTATTCAATCACTTAAAATCATGAATGTAAATTGGGCTTCTTCTGCTATCAATGTAATAATTATAGTAGCAACATTTTCTGTTATGATAGGAAATTATTATAGCTGTGATGAAACGCTAATTTCTTTATCGGAGGCAAGTGAAGCACCCTCTATTTTCAAAAAAAACAAAAATGATTTTTATTTATATACATGGCTTTTTACAGGTGTAACATCGTTAATAGTTGTTGCAATCTCGTTTTTATTAAGTGCAAAATTATTTAATTATCTCATTTCTGCCTGCTCATACTATTCATTTTTCAATTGGATAATTAATCTTATTGTTTATTTAAAATGGATAAAAGAAAAGAGAAGCGATGAAAAGTACACCTCTCCTCTTATTTTAGGTAAGTTAGGTGCCTATTTAACCATAGCAATTATATTATTACTTTTTGTAATGAGTCTTTGGGTAAAGGATTTTAGAATAGGTTTCTATTCTGCAGCCGCTATTACTTTATTTATAATGCTGTCTTATAAAATATTTAAAGTTTAAGTTATCCTCCTAAATATGCATTTTTAACTGACTCTTCCTTTAATAAAGCTTCTGCTTTTCCTTTTAGAACAATTGTTCCATTTGCTATAACATATGCTCTATTTGCAACCTTTAGTGCCATATGAGCATTTTGTTCAACTAATAAAATAGTTGTTCCACTTTCGTTAATTTCCTCAATTATGTTAAATATATTTTGAACAATTATAGGTGAAAGTCCCATAGAAGGCTCATCTAATAAAAGAATTTTAGGTTTAGACATTAATGCTCTGCCAATAGCTAGCATTTGTTGCTCACCACCACTTAAAGTTCCTGCTATTTGCAATTTTCTTTCCATTAGCCTTGGAAACTTGCTATATACACTTTCATAATCATTATTAATACCTTTTTTATCTTTACGATAGTAAGCACCTAATTCAAGATTTTCTTTAACTGTTAAATTTGAAAATATCTTTCTTCCCTCAGGAACTTGTACAATACCCATTTGCACTAATTTATGAGCAGGAACTGTTTTAATTGAATTTCCCTCATATATAATGTCGCCAGATTTTATAGTTATTAATCTTGATATAGCCTTTAGTGTAGAGGATTTTCCAGCACCGTTTGCTCCTATTAGCGTTACAATCTCACCTTTATTTACTTCTAAGCTAATGTTTTTTAATGCATGAATTGCACCATAATATACATTAAGCTCTTTCAGTATTAACATTTATATCATCCTCTCCAAGATATGCCTTTATGACTGCTTGATTTATTTTAATTTCATTTGGAGTCCCTTCGGCTATCTTTTTTCCATAATCAACAACAGCAATCTTTTCACATATACCCATAACAAGCTTCATGTCGTGTTCAATTAATAATATTGATATATTATGCTCATTTTTAATCCAAACAATTAGTTCCATTAATTCCTTAGTTTCCATTGGATTCATTCCTGCAGCTGGTTCATCAAGTAAAAGCAATTTGGGTTTTGCAGCAAGTGCTCTTGCAATTTCAACTCTCCTTTGCTTTCCATAAGGGAGGTTTGAAGATAGTTCATCTTTTTTATCTAATAGTTCTAATTCCGATAATATTTGCAAAGCTTTATCTTCAATTTCTTTCTCCTCTTTAAAATATTTAGGGAGTCTAAAAACCGTATCTATAAAATTATAGTTAACTTGATAATTGTACGAAATTTTTACGTTTTCAAGCACTGTCATATTCTTAAAAAGTCTTATATTTTGAAAAGTTCTTGCTATGTTTTTTCGTGTTATTTCATAGGGCTTTAAGCCTTGAATTTTTTCATTACATAATTCAATAGTTCCTTCTGTAGGTGCATAAACTCCAGTTAGCAAATTAAAAATCGTTGTTTTACCCGCCCCATTTGGACCTATTAAACCAACTAATTCGCCTTGCTCTATTTCCAAACAAAAGCCAGAAACTGCTTCAAGACCTCCAAATTTTATTCCAAGATTATCTACTTTAAGTAATGGCACCTTTATCACCTTCTATTTTCTTCTTTATAAACTTGAAAGATAACTCCTTTGTACCCATTAACCCTTGTGGTCTAAATATCATTATTACGATGAGAAGAATTGAATAAAAGACCATTCTATAATCTGAAAATGTCCTTAAAGCTTCTGGCAAAACAGTTAGTACTCCCGTCGATAAAATGCACCCACTTAAGCTTCCCATACCGCCAAGCACTACAAAGGTTACAATTTCTACAGATTTTAAGAAGCCAAAGCTAGTTGGGTCGATAAACATATATAAATGTGCAAAAAGACCTCCTGCTACACCTGCAAAAAACGCTGCTACAATGAATGCTTCTATTTTATATTTTGTTGTGTTAATACCCATAGCTTCTGATGCAATTTCATCTTCTCTAATGGACAGCATTGCTCTTCCCCTAGATGAATGAACTATATTATAAATTACTACAAAAGTAATAAGTACAGAAAAAAACACCCAAGTAAAATCTGTCTTTGGAGGAATTCCAACAAACCCTCTAGCACCACCTAAGTAATCTATATTTGTTATAACAACTTGTATGATTTGTCCAAAACCTAAGGTTGTTATGGCAAGATAATCTCCCTTTAACCTTAATGTAGGAAGTCCAATTAAAAAGCCAAAAATTGCTGAAACCATTCCTGCACATAAGAGTGCTAAAAAGAAAGGTAGATGAAAGTTGACCGTGCATACAGCAGCTGTATAAGCACCAATTGACATAAACCCTGCATGTCCAAGTGCAAGTTGACCAGTAAATCCAATTATTAAATTTAAACTTAATGCCAAAATTATATTTATTCCTAAATAGTTTATTATTTGAATTTGATAATTATTAATTATTTTTCCGTTTATAATTATAAGTAAAAATCCGTAAATAATTAATGTAGCCACCAAAAAAATAGCAGCTTTTTTAATATGGTTTTTCATATCCTCACCTACACTTTTTCACGTACTTTACTGCCCAAAATACCAGTGGGCTTAAAAATTAAAATTACGATTAAAATAAGAAAAGCAATAGCATCTGCCCATTTTGTTGAGATATAAGCCTTTGTAAGGGTTTCTGCAATTCCCATTATAATTCCACCAAGCATGGCTCCAGGAATTATTCCTATACCGCCTAAAACAGCTGCAACAAAGGCCTTAAGTCCAGGCATTATGCCCATATATGGATCTATAGTGTTATATAATATACCAACAAAAACCCCTGCTGCACCTGCTAGAGATGAACCAATAGCAAAAGTTAAGGAAATAATATTGTCTACATTTATACCCATAAGCTTTGCGGTTTCCATGTCATATGAAGCTGCTCTCATGGCTTTACCAACCTTTGTTCTATAAACAAATACTTGCAAAGAAACAACTAATATCAATGAAATTAAAAGTATAATTATTTGTAAGTTGTTAACTTCAACTCCACCAATATTTTTTGTTTGTTGAATTAATAGATCATGAGGATAAGACCTAGTATCTGCACCTGCAAAAGATTTTAGTGCAAATCCATTTTCTAGTAAAAATGAAACTCCAATAG
>JAJXYA010000443.1 GCA_021780795.1 Bacillota bacterium
AAGAAATAGAAAAAAAGGCTTTAAAATCAGGGGTAGAAAAAATTTATATTGAAAACGTAACAGCTGAATTTATAAAAGATTACGTATTTAAAGGAGTTAAAGCAAATGCTACATATGAAGGGAAGTATTTATTAGGAACTTCCTTTGCAAGACCATTAATAGCTAAAAAGCTTGTAGAGATTGCTCATAAAGAAGGGGCGAAATATATATGCCACGGATGTACCGGTAAGGGAAATGATCAAGTTAGATTTGAAGTTGGAATAGCAGCCATAGACCCTACTATAAAGATTATTGCTCCTTGGAGAATTTGGGATATAAAATCAAGAGAAGATGCTATAGATTATGCGAATGTTAGAGGGATAGAAATATCAGTTACAAAGGAAAAAATATACTCAAGAGATCAAAACTTATGGCATATAAGTCATGAAGGTGGAGATATTGAAGATTTAAATAATGAACATAAACAAGATATCTATCTTATGACTATACCACCAGAAAAAGCTAAAGATGAACCTTCTTATGTAGAAATATATTTTGAAAAAGGAATTGCCAAGAAAATAGACGGCATGGAACTCGAGCCAATAGATATCGTTACAGTATTAAATAAAATTGGTGGAGAAAATGGAATAGGTGTTATAGATTTAGTAGAAAATAGACTAGTGGGAATGAAATCAAGAGGAATATATGAAACTCCAGGTGGCACTGTACTGTACGCAGCCCATAAAGAATTAGAGGAAATAACCTTAGACAAGGATACATTACACTTCAAATACTTAGTATCACAAAAATATGGAGAATTAGTTTACGATGGACTTTGGTTTACTACTATGAGAGAAGCTCTTGATGCATTTGTAGATAAGACTCAAGAAACTGTAACAGGCACTGTTAAACTAAAGCTTTATAAGGGAAATATAATGGTAGCGGGCAAAGAATCACCTTATGCTCTTTATGATGAAGGTATATCTTCTTTTGGTGCAAGCAAACTTTATGATCATAAGGATTCAGAAGGATTTATAAATTTATTTTCACTACCAAGCAAAATCAAAGCGTACAAAAAATTAAACAATTACTAAGGAAAACCACAAAATTTATAGAAGGTTGAACGGGTGATATACATGAAACTTTGGGGTGGAAGATTTGAAGGTTACGAAAGCAAGCTTATGGAGGACTTTAATAGTTCTCTAAGCTTTGATAAAAGATTATATTATGAAGATATAATAGGCAGTATAGCTCATGTTAAAATGCTTACTAAATGTAGCATTTTAACTGATAAAGAGTGTGAGACTATAGTTAATGGATTGAGTTCTATTCTTTCGGATATTGAAGAAGGTAAATTGAAAATTGAAGGTAACTATGAAGATATTCACAGTTTTATGGAAATACAACTTACAAAGCGTATAGGTGATGTAGGTAAGAAGCTTCATACAGCAAGAAGTCGAAATGATCAGGTTGCAGTGGATATGAGATTATATTCAAAATACAAAGCTAAAGAGGTTATTGATAATTTAGATATTATTTTAAGTACTATTGAAAAATTAGGAAATGACAATGCTATAATAATGCCAGGTTACACACATCTACAAAGAGCTCAGGTAGTAACCTTCAAACAACATATTATGGCATACTATAATATGCTGTGTCGCGATAAGAAAAGGCTTATTAGCGCTATTGAGATTATGGATGAAAATCCTCTTGGGTGCTGCGCTCTGGCAGGAACAACCTATGATACAGATAGAAGTTTTACAACAAGTGAACTGGGGTTTAAAAAGCCCGTAAATAATTTTATGGATGGAGTAAGCGATAGAGATTATTTATTAGAACTTTTATCAGCTTTTTCTATAATAATGATGCATCTTAGCAGATTAAGTGAGGAATTCATTTTATGGAGTACTAAAGAGTTTGATTTTATTGAAATCAGTGATGAATTCTCTACAGGCAGTAGTATAATGCCACAGAAAAGAAATCCAGATGCAGCAGAACTTATAAGAGGAAAGACTGGAAGAGTATATGGAGACTTAATAAGCTTACTTACCACTATGAAAGGAATTCCGCTGGCCTATAATAAGGATATGCAGGAAGATAAGGAACCCTTCTTTGATGCAGTTGACACAGTTTTAAAATGCTTAAAGGTTATGAATGGAATGCTAAGTACTTTAAAAGTTAAAAAACACAATATGTATAGTGCAGTTAAAAGAGGTTTCTTAAATGCTACTGAAGCTGCTGATTATCTTGTAAATAAGGGAATGGCCTTTAGAGATGCCCATGAAATCATAGGTGCTATTGTTATACATTGTGAACAAAAGCATAAGGCTATAGAAGATTTAAGTTTGGAAGAGCTTCAGAGTTTTAGTGATTTATTTAAGAAAGATGTATATGAATTTATAGATTATGAAAACACTTTAAATAGGGGTATAAAAAAAGAAATGTAAAGAATACCTTAGGAATGGTAAAATGTGCATTTTAAATATAAACACGTAATAGGTATTCCCCCACCTGTTACGTGTTTTTTTAATACTATTTTAGAAAAAACACAATTTTTTGATTCTAAATCTGTGGCTAAGGTATTTTAATAGATCTTTAATAATTAAAATCTTTGAGACAATTCTTAATTCCATCTTCTGTTTTGGGCAGGAAAATATCATAATTCTTCAATTTACTATTATTTATACGTAAGTCTCTTGGATGCTCTTTATATCTTTCAGTATCTTTTTCTAAATAAATATCTGTTTTATTACCTAAGCCAATTTCTTCTAGTATGTGGAAAGCTATATCATAAGTGCTTAAATCATTCTCACTTCCTGTGTGATAAGTTCCAAAAGGAAGATTAAAAATCTTATGAAAATTTTCTATTAAATCATAGACATAAGTCATTCCTCTAAATTCATTTGTGGGTAATTTTATTTTTTTATCTTTTAAAACAGAAGATATAACATTCCATAGTATATTAGAACTTACTTTGCAATTTTTTTCTGGAAACCCAAATAACCAAGTAAGTCTTAAAATCCAAAGTTCATCAATTATTCCTTTTAGTGCATCCTCAGCTTCAAGTTTATGTTTTCCATAAATTGTATTGGGGGTTGGGATGTGATTTTCATCATAGGGTCCACATTCAAAATTACCATTAAAGATTTGTTCAGAACTCAAATATACTAATTTAGATTTTGTTAAACTACAGGCTTTAGCAACGTTAATTGAACCTTTTACGTTTATTTCATAGGATAGTTCTGGATTTCTTTCACACAAACCTGTATCAGCAATAGCAGCAGCATGTATAACATAATCAGGTTTAAATCTTTGAATAATTTCTAAGGCTTTACTTTCATCTTTTATATCTAGGTCTGTATGTCCTAAAGGAAGTATTTCATATTTTTCTTTATAATATGTATAAAATCTTGATGCAAAGAAACCATTAGAGCCTGTTAACAATACTTTTTTCATAGAAATCACCTCGTTTTTTCTTCATAATTATAATATCATAAAATCTGGTTTATGGCTAAATTTAAACTGTATATGATTATTAGAATATATTGACGTTGTTTTTGACAAACTAATACAAATCATTTATTTGCCAAGCTAAATGAGGGGTGAGATTAAATGGATAAAACACCTGATGATATAAGTTTTCCTAATGGGTATGAAGGGGCTAATGAAAAAAGTCAGCTAACATATTCTCTTAATGACAACATAGAATTATTTAAAAATAAATTTGCTAATGATGGCACAGTGATTTATAGGTTATTCGAAAATAGAAATGCCAGTGTAAAATACTGTCTTATTTTTATAAATGGCATGTGTAATAATGAAGTCATTAATGAAAATATAGTAAGACCGATTATGGATAATAGTGAAGTTGTGGATCCAGATTCAAAAAATTTAATTGAGATTATAATGAATAGGATTTTGATAATAGGTGAGGTTGTAAAAGAATCCAAGTTAGATGAAATAATAAAAGCATTAGTTTATGGTGATACTATACTTTTAATTGATGGAAGCAACGAAGTGCTTGTTATAAATACAAAGGGCTTTCCTGTTAGAAATATAGAGGAGCCAATGTCAGAAACCATTGTAAAGGGTCCTAGAGAAGGCTTTACAGAGTCTGTTATTGTTAATTTATCCCTTATCAGAAAGAAAATTAGAACTTCGGATTTAAAATTTAAAATGAAGGTAATAGGAGAAAGAACAAAGACAACAATATATATATGTTATATTGAAGGGTTAGCTAAAGAAGAAATATTAGAAGAATTAGAGAGACGATTGGATCAAATTAAAATTGATGGGGTTATAGGGTCGGGAGGCATTGAGGAGTTTATTAGAGATGAACCGCTGTCGCCTTTCGCTACTATTGGCTCCAGTGAAAGACCAGATACTATAGCGGGCAAGTTGTTAAAAGGAAGAATAGCCATAATATCTGATGGGACACCGGTTGTTCTAACATTACCTTTTATATTTTTGGAACAGTTTCAGATAAATGAAGACTATTATGATAGCTTTTTTATGGCTTCTATTAATAGATTAGTGAGGATTATCGGTTTTTTACTTACTACCAGTGTGCCAGCTATTTATATAGCTCTTACAACCTTTCATCAAGAAATGGTTCCTACCACTTTATTAATAGGCATTTACCAAGCTAGAGAAGGTGTACCTTTTCCAACTGTAGTAGAGGCAATGCTTATATTATTTGCTTTTGAAATACTAAGGGAGGCTGGACTAAGATTACCAAAGCACGTAGGTCAAGCTGTAGGTATTGTAGGAGCGCTGGTTTTAGGTGACGCAGCAGTTAATGCTAACATTATAAGTGCACCTATGATTATAGTTGGAGCTATAACGGGAATTTCAAGTTTTTTACTCCCTCAAATGTTAGGGGCATTAATAGTTGTAAGGGTTATTTTCTTAATATTATCATCTGTTTTGGGGCTTTATGGATATATATTTGGGGTGATAGGGTTATTTATACACCTAATGTCCATGAAGAGTTATGGAATTCCATATACTACAAATATATATCCCACTGAACTGAAAGATTTTCAAGATATGGCTATAAGGTCTCCATGGTGGTTAATGAATTATAGAACAAAATTAATAGCTAAAGATTCTTTGAGGCAAAAGAAGAAAAAAACTATTAGAAGAAGGGTTAATTGATGAGGAAAGTAAAAAAAATAATATTTGCCTTAGT
>JAJXYA010000009.1 GCA_021780795.1 Bacillota bacterium
TGATGTAATTGTAAAATGGATGAAGGGATTTCTGGTGAAATTTTACCATATAAAGTGTTATATATAGCTTCAGCTTTAGATTCTCCTGTAGCTAACAAAATAATTTTTTTAGATTGCAATATAGTTTTTATTCCCATACTTATTGCTTTCTTTGGAACCTCATCAATTGAATTAAAAAATCTAGCATTTGATTTTATAGTTTTTTCATCTAATTCCACAAGATGAGTTTGTGCCTCAAAATTTACATTGGGTTCATTAAAACCTATATGTCCATTCACACCTATTCCAAGAACCTGTATGTCTATTCCACCTGCTTCTTTTATTTTCTTCTCATAACTTAAACAATCTTCTTCCACATCGTCGGAAGTTCCTTTAGGCACATTTACATTATTTTTATCTATATTAATAAATTTAAAAAAATTATTCATCATATAATAATAGTAGCTTTGGCTATTTTCTTTTTCTAAACCATAATATTCATCTAAATTGAAGGTTTTTACCTTAGAAAAATCAACTTCATTTCTATTATATTTTTCTACTAACTCTTTATACATTCCTAACGGTGTATCACCAGTAGCTAATCCTAAAATACTTTGTGGTTTTATAACTACTTGACTAGCTATAATGGATGCTGCCTTTTTGCTCATTTCTTCATAATTTTTTACAACTAATAATTCCATAATAACACCTCTTATTTTTTATTTTTTGTATACTATTTGACCTTCTATAATAGTTTGTTCAACACAGAAATCATCATCAAATATGATAATATCTGCATTTTTACCTATTTCAATGCTTCCAATCTTATTATCAAGTCTAAGATTTCTCGCTGGATTTAATGATGCCATATTAACGGCTTCATTTATCTTTATGTTTGTATTTTTCATAAAATTTTTAACTGCCATATTTAAAGTTAAAATGCTTCCAGCAAGGGTTCCATCTTCAAGTCTTGCCGAATTATTTTTAACAATAACCTTTTGCCCACCTAATTCTGAAATTCCATCCTTTAAGCATCCAGCTCTCATGGAGTCAGTTATTAATATTAATTTATCTTTCCCTTTTATTTTTAAAAGTATTTGAAAGATTGCAGGATTAACATGAATGGTATCTGCTATAAGTTCACAGTATATATCACTATTGAAAATTGCACCTATTATGCCTGGTTTCCTATGATTAAGTGGATTCATTGCATTAAATATATGAGTAGCGCTATTTATTCCTAGACTTATAGCTTCCATAGCTTCTTCATAAGTAGCATCAGAATGTCCAATAGATAAACTTATATCAGTCTTTTCTCTTATTTCTCTTATAAAATTAAAATTCACATCTTTTTCTGGTGCTAAAGTTATTAATTTTATAATATCCTTGTATTTTTCGATAAAATTATACTCCGGTTCAATTATAAAATCTTCTTTTTGAGCTCCCTTATATTTTTTATTTATAAACGGACCTTCTAGATGAGCACCTATTATTTTTGCACCTTTTAAATTTAAACTTTTGCAATATTCAATATTATCTAATGCCTTATATATACTATCTTTATCCATAGTCATAGTAGTTGGAAGAAATGATGTTACTCCATTTTTAACTATAACTTCACTTAAGCCCTTTATTGCTTCTACTTCTCCATCCATAGCATCATGCCCACCAGATCCATGAATATGTATATCTATAAATCCTGGTGAAACATAGCTTCCATTTGCATCAATTACTTCAATATTAGAATATTTTTTGCTATCCATTTGTTCCATAAAATACTTTTCTTCTACAATATCTTTTATTTTTTCATTAAATAGAAGTACCTTATTTAAGAGCACATTATCTTTAGTAATAATTTTTCCATTGATTATAGCTTTCATTTTTAACCACCTACTTTTTATAATTTTGTAAAACTTTAGCTATCTTTCCATTATACCTTTGTAACATTAACTCAGCTTCTTCTATAGGCATACCTGTTTCAATAACAACAATTGCAACCTTAGGGTCAAAACTGCACTTATTAAGTGTAGCTTCAATAGTATTTAAATCTGCAGCAGTAGCTAAACTAACAATCTCTTTAACTCTATTTTGAAGCTTTTTATTTATTGGTTTTACATTTACCATCAGATTCAAATATGTTTTGCCAAGCTTTATCATAGATGTAGTGCTTAGCATATTTAAAACCATTTTCTGAGCAGTTCCAGCCTTCATTCTAGTAGATCCTAATATAATTTCTTGACCAACATCAACAGATATGGTTAAATCACAAATATCCTTTAAGCTACCTTTATTAGAGCACATTACACCTATCGTTTTACACTGGAGCTCCTTTCCATAGCAAACTGCTTTTTTTACATATGGCGTATTTCCACTAGCAGAAATTCCAACTAAAATATCATTTTTAGTTAAATTTATAGCTTTAAGATCATTAAGGGCTAACCCTTCATCATCCTCAGTATGCTCAAGCCATCCACCTAGTGCCTCATTTCCACCGGAAATAATGCCTTGTACCATAGAATCTTCAACTCCAAAGGTAGGGGGACATTCTGAAGCATCTATAACAGCAAGCTTTCCACTAGTGCCGCTACCTACATATATCAGTCTTCCACCCATTTCAAAACTTTCTACTATTAAATCCACTGCCTTCGATATTTTTTCTAATTGTATTTCTACTAGGTAAGCTATTTTTTTGTCTTCATCATTAATCCTTTTTAAAATTTCTAAAGTACTTAAATCATCTAACTTTTTTTCTTCTATCACCTTTATCACCCTCCTTTAATATCAAACAGCAATGAGTGTATATTAATGAGTTGGTTACACAAACTTAAAGAAATTAATTATTCTAATATAACTTCGTATTTATACTTATCACTTCTGTAAATTGCATTAGTATATTCAATATGAATTCCTTCTTTTGTATAAGTGCTCCTCTTAAAAAGTAGTGCTAAAGGTGAACTCGGTTTGTTTAAGAGGGCATTTTCATAATCATTCAACATTATAGGCTCGATTGTCTGTTTTGCCTTACTTGGATAATAATTATAATGTTCTCTAAGTACATTGTATAAAGATTTGCCTTCTATCATATTTTGAGTCATATCTGGGCATAAATTATGTGGAATATATGCTGTTTCAATAGCAACAGGTTCGTTATCACTTATCCTTAATCTTTTTATTTCTATTACCTTATCATTTTCTCCTGTCATATCAAGTATAGTTTTAACTTGCTTTGTTGCTTGTTTAATTTCAAAAGATAAAATTTTTACAGCATTATTTAATCCTCTTTCTTTCATTTCCTCTGTGAAACTTTTTAAATATTTCAATTCATGCTTTTCCTTTGGTCTTGCTACAAATGTACCTTTCCCTTGTTCTCTATATAATACACCTTGATTTACAAGCTCAAGAATTGCTTTATTAACGGTCATCCTACTTACTCCTTGAAACTCGCTTAATTCTCTTTCAGTAGGTATCGTATCACCAGCTTCTAATTCTTCATTTTCTATCATTTCTAAAAGTATTTCTTTAATTTGATAATAGATAGGCACAGGACTATCTTTTGAAATCCTTCTCAAATTGCAAGCCTCCTTCTGTATTAAACATGCAATAAATTTAACCTGAAATTTTTTTTGTAACTTTCTAAAATTTATTATAACATATAGTTGACATGTTGTATAGACCAATATATAATAAAGTCAATAAAACGTTTGCAGAATTTATTTTGCAAAATATATTTATGTTGATTATACCGTAATCAATTATTACAGCGTGTCACCATTAAACTGGGCAAAAGCTGAAAAAGATGATAATTTATCTTTTTCAGCTTTTTATTTGCTCAAAAATAACTTTGTATTTAAGGATTTAATATCCTTAAAATAAATTTTTGGAGGGAATTATAATTATGATGAAGTATCTACAAAAACTAGGAAAATCATTAATGCTCCCAGTAGCTTGTTTACCTGCCGCAAGTATTTTAATGGGTATCGGTTATTGGATGGACCCAACTGGTTGGGGAGCACACAACGTAGTAGCAGCCTTTTTAATAACAGCAGGTGGAGCTCTAATTAACAATATGGGTATTTTATTTGCAATCGGTGTTGCTGTCGGTATGTCAGACGATAATGATGGTACCGCAGGACTTGCTGGGCTTGTTTCATGGCTAATGATTACAACTTTATTATCGCCAGCTTCAGTAGCAATGTTTAAAGGCATAAAGGTTGCAGCAGTTCCTGAAGCCTTTAGCCAAATCCAAACTCAATTTATAGGTATTTTAGCAGGATTAATTGCTGCAAATTGCTATAATAAATTTAAGGGTACAAAATTACCAGACGCATTAGGCTTTTTTAGCGGTAAACGTTCTGTTGCAATAGTAACAGCTATAGCCTCAATAGTAGCAGCTGCCATTTTATTCTTCATCTGGCCAGTAGTATATGGCGGACTAACAACTTTCGGTAAAACTATTGTAGCAACTGGTGCTATTGGTGCTGGTATTTATGCCTTTCTTAATAGACTACTATTACCTTTTGGTCTTCACCATGCACTTAACTCTGTATTTTGGTTTAATGTTGCTGGAATAAATGACCTTGGCAACTTTTGGTCTGGAAAAGGAACTTATGGAGTTACTGGTATGTATATGACCGGCTTCTTCCCAGTAATGATGTTTGGTTTGCCTGCCGCTGCATTAGCAATGTATCATACTGCAAAAGATAAAAAGAAGAAAGTTGTTTATGGTTTATTATTATCTGCAGCAATATCTTCTTTCTTTACTGGCGTTACAGAGCCAATGGAATTTGCTTTTATGTTCTTAGCACCAGAATTATATGTTATTCATGCTGTTTTAACAGGAATTTCTGCTACCGTATGTGCACTGCTTCCAGTAAGAGCCGGATTTAACTTTAGTGCAGGTTTTGTAGATTTCTTCCTAAGCTTTAAAGCACCAATGGCTGAAAACCCTATCTTACTGATTCCAATTGGTTTAGTATTCGGAGTTATTTATTATGTAGTATTCCGTTTTGCAATAATTAAATTTAACTTTAAAACACCAGGAAGAGAAGATGATGATAATGAAGAAGAATTTGTTGCTAAGCTTTCCAATAATGATTACACTCAAGTTGCAACTGTAATACTAGAAGGTATTGGCGGAAAAGAAAATATTATTTCTATTGACAATTGTGTAACAAGATTGCGCTTAGAA
>JAJXYA010000278.1 GCA_021780795.1 Bacillota bacterium
TGCTTCTAAAGCAATATTTACAGATTTATCTATAAGTTCATCTGTAGACTCTACCTTATCTGCACATATTGGGAATACACCCCAGTTTAATGCTAAGCTTCTAGCTACCTTTTCGTAAGGAGTAACAGCTATAACAGGGCATTCTGGTCTATAAGCTGAAACTTTTCTTGCTGTATGGCCACTTTGAGTTGCAGTAATAATAGCTGAAGCATTTAAGTCCATAGCCGTATTGCAAGTAGCTAAACTAATAGCATTTGGTACATTAGGAATATGAGACCTTCTCTTCTTCTTTAAGTTAGCTTCATAATTAAGAGCATTTTCTGCACTTTCTGCTATTTTAGACATTGTGATTACTGCCTCTAAAGGATATTTACCATTAGCAGTTTCACCACTTAGCATTATAGCATCTGTACCATCAAATATTGCATTTGCAACGTCTGAGGACTCTGCTCTAGTTGGTCTTGGATTTCTCATCATAGAATCTAACATTTGAGTTGCAGTTATAACTGCTTTTCCAGCCTCATTACATTTCTCAATAATCATTTTTTGAACTATAGGAACTTCTTCAGTAGGAATTTCAACTCCTAAATCTCCTCTTGCAACCATAATACCATCAGAGAACTTAATAATATCATCTATATTATTAACTCCCTCTCTATTTTCTATCTTAGAGAATATTTGTATTTCTTCTCCACCATTTTCATTAAGCACACGTCTTATATCAAGCACATCGGAAGCTTTTCTTATAAAAGACGCTGCAACAATATCAACATCCTGAGAAACTCCAAATTTTAAATCTTCAATATCTCTCTCTGTAAGTGAAGGCAGATTTATTGAAACCCCTGGAACGTTAACTCCTTTATGGTTACCTACCATACCAGTGTTAGCAACCACACATTGTATTCTTTTTCCTTTTACTTCTTCTACCTTAAGTCCCACTAAACCGTCATCTATTAGTATAATGTCATTAGGCTTAACATCTTCATGTAATTTATTATATGTTACTGAGCAAATAGTTTCATCTCCAACAACTTCCTCACCACAAACGACAGTAAATCTTGAACCTTCCTTTAATTCAACTTTACCAGCGGCAAAATTTCCTGTTCTGATTTCTGGTCCTTTAGTGTCTAGTATTATAGCAATAGGTTTATTAAGTTCTGTTCTAAGTTCCTTTACTAAATCCATTCTTACCTTATGCTCTGCATGATCTCCGTGAGAAAAATTATGCCTTGAAGCATTCATTCCCGCATTGATTAAACTTCTTATAGTTTCACTATTATCACTAGCTGGTCCTACAGTACAGATAATTTTAGTTTTTTTCATAAACTACTCCCCTTATTGAAAATTATTTTTAAATTTAATTCATGCTCACATCGCACAAAATGATGATAGCAGCATAAAATTATGATTACAGCACGAAATTATGATTACAGCACGAAAGTGATGCTTACAGCATGTAAATGATGCTTAATAAGAAAGAACCTTTGATATTTCATAAAGTTTCTCATCGAAACTTCTTGGTATTGCTAGTGCAGTATTGATATCTTCATCTATTATTTTGCCTTCTTTCATACCAATTACTCTTCCAGATTTACCTTCTATAAGAACTTCTACTGCTGCTACTCCCATTCTTGAAGCCAATATTCTATCGAAAGCACTTGGACTTCCACCTCTTTGAATGTGTCCAAGTATTGTAGCTCTTGCTTCTATGCCTGTTACCTCTTCAACTTGTTTAGCAAGCTCATTTGCTCCACCCACGCCTTCAGCCAATATTATTAGATTATGCATTTTGCCTCTTAGCTTGCCTTCAAGTATAGTTTTGCATAAATCATCTATTTCATACCCTTTTTCAGGAACGATTACTCGCTCTGCCCCTCCAGCAATTCCAGCATATAGGGCAATGTCTCCACAATTTCTTCCCATTACCTCAACTACACTAATTCTTTCATGTGAGCTTGAAGTATCTCTTATTTTATTTATAGCGTCAAGTACCGTGTTTAACGCTGTATCAAAGCCTAAAGTATATTCACTATAAGGCAAATCATTATCTATAGTTCCAGGAATACCAACAGTTGCAATACCCATTTCTGATAGAAGTTGTGCACCGTGGAAAGAACCATCTCCCCCAATTACTACTAATCCATCAATGCCAAATACTCTTAACACATTAACTGCCTTTTTTCTTCCAGATTCTGTTCTAAATTCTTCCGAACGGGCAGTTCTAAGAATAGTTCCACCTTTATGGATTATATCAGAAACAGAATGTCTATCCATTTCAAAAATTTCACCGTTTATAAGTCCGCTATATCCCCTTTGTACACCCATAACTCTTAAGCCTTTATCTGTAGCCATTCTAACTACCGATCTAATGGCAGCATTCATTCCTGGTGCGTCTCCTCCACTTGTTAATACCGCAATTGTTTTCATAAATATTCCTCCTCGTAGTTCTCTGGGGGAAATAACAATTCTCAATTGTTTCCCCTTTGTAGCTCTCTGGGGCATAAAACAATTATTAATTGTTTATCCTCCTTGCACCTTGTACCATTCGGGTCAAACCTTGTCCCACTATGGTCATAATATATCCATGTTATCTTATAAAAATATTGCTACTAATTACAAATACTCTTCTAGTCTAATTTTATACAAAATTCTCGAAATATTCAACATTTTATATAGAGAAATAATAATTTTCTGATGAATATTATATCATTGTAACATTGTAAACCTTTTAATGCGTAAAAACGGGAGAAAAAATATTTCTCCCCTTATTTTTACTAGGGTATACATTGTTACTTAAAATAACGAAAAACTTTATTGTATCTTTATGTTGCTTTCTCCAAATACACTTCTTAGAACTTGCATAGTATCCGTTTCTTCACTTAACCATAAGCCTTTATCCACAGCATACATTTTTCTTGGTTCCTTTGTACAAAGATATACTGGAGTATTGCCTCTATAAACCGCCAAATTCTGTTTTAATTTTTTTAATGCATCCTTCATTATGGCTTCATTCTCTATCAAGATATAAATTTTTTCACTATTAATCTTTAAAAGTGGCTTAATATCTTCACATAATATCTTTGGTTGTTCTTCTTCCCTAATGCTTACTCTTCCCTTTATTACTACTATTTCATCCTCTTCCATTAAGGATTTATATTTTTCAAAGGTCTTAGGAAAAACAATTACTTCTACACTAGCATATAAATCCTCTAGATTAATAAAAGCCATCATAGAGTTATTTTTAGTAACTTTCTTTGTAACTGTGGATATTATGCCCCCGATAATAACTCTATCGCCATCTTGAAGCTTAAAGCTTTCACTTAATAAATCATTTCCTTCTTCAAGGCTCTCCTCCACCACAATATCAGATATTCTTGTGTTGGTTTGTATTTTTAAAGTCTCTTCATATTCATCTAGTGGGTGACCAGATAAATATATTCCCGTCATTTCTTTTTCCATAGCTAAAAGATGTTTCTTTTTAAATTCTTTAATATTAGGATACTCTATTTCGAAATTATTATAATCATTTTCAAAATCTAAAAACAAATTTATTTGTCCCGAAATATTTCTCTTTCTATCATTATTTACTCCATCTAATACTTTTTCATAAATTGCCAAAAGTTGAGACCTATGGATTTTGAAATCATCAAAGGCCCCTGCCTTAATAAGGCTTTCTACTGCTCTTTTATTTACACAGGAAGTATCTATTTTATTGCAAAAATCCATAAAGCCGGTAAAATCACCTTTTTCTTCTCGATTTTTTACAATACTATCTATTACGTTTACCCCTACATTTTTTATAGCTGTAAGCCCAAATCTTATAGTATCTCCTTTTACCGTAAATCCCGCATAACTTTCATTAATACTAGGCGGTAAAACTTGAATACTAATCTGTTCTGCATATCTAGTATAAAAAGCTATTTTCTCATTGCTACCCTTTACACTATTTAACATTGCAGCTATAAATTCCGTTGGATAATAACACATTAAATATGCTGTTTGATAACCTACAACTGCATAGGCCGCCGCGTGGGATTTATTGACATTTTAGTTCCAATAAGGCTGTTTATCCTTATCTCTCTATATCTCTACAGAGTATCGGACTATCTCATTACCCTGATAAATAACTTACTAATCATCAGGGCACAGGGCACTCGTGGGTTTTTACCATCCATCAACATATTTATGTTGATTAGGACTCCTTAACCTAGTCTCTGAACCTTAATCCTATTACTAGGACTCTTGGCTGCGGATTAACCAATCCTTAAACTTTTTACTATACCTTTGGCATTACCCATCGACCTTATGTCTATTACTAGCATAAGTTAGTATTTAAGGCTCTAAGATTTTTCCTGCAATTCACCCTGTTTTCTTTATGAATTACTTCATAAAGGCACTCAAAACTTCTAACCACTTACTGTATTTTCTTTCTAAATATATAGTTGAATTATCATACAAATAATTATATAAATAATGTGCATCTTGCTTAGCACATACTCTTAAGCATTTAATTTCTTCTGTTTTTGTGTTTGTAATTATATAACGGTTTAAATTCATTATAATTACTACCTTCTCTATAAACTCCCTTGTTCCTAATATCATAAACGTATAGCATGGGTATTCATACTTCTTAATAACACCAGCAACTGTATGGTAGCTACTGTGCTTACTTAATATGATACTGCCATCACCATCAAAGTATCCTCTTATAAAATGTCTAAGAAGGGACTCTGGCATATTAGGTATATTATTTAACGTTAATGATTTATTAGGGTACAACCCGATATTTCTCAGAGAATTAGCCATTATTTCAGAAGAAAAATTTAAAACATAGCCTACTTTTGAATTCTTAAATCCGCCTTTTTTACTTTTTCTAATTGTACCTGTAAAATCTAGCACTTTAGCTATTTGTTCTATCATTTCTCCATCTTTTAATTGCAAAACAATATTATTAAAATGCTCATTTCCTACATACCCATCCGCATATAAAAGACCTAGAATGTATGCTTTTTGCTCATTATCTATATTTTCAAAGAAACTTTCATTTAACTTATATCGATTTAATCTCTTTGTGTTTATTCCAGCCTCTTCTAACACCCTTGATATAGCTCTTCTAGATATATTTAACATATCCGATATCTCATCAAACATTAAATTTATT
>JAJXYA010000419.1 GCA_021780795.1 Bacillota bacterium
CTATAGGTTCTACGGCCTCTTCTCTAACTACGGATTTAACTAGCCGAGCATGGCCTCATTGGGTTGGTTTATTTACTTGGACTTCCTTATGCTTAATTTTACAATTAATAACCCTTAAATCAAAAACTGCTGAAAAATATCTAGATGGAGAACCTACCATTATTATTACAAACGGAAAAATACTAGAAAAATCCATGAAAAAATTTCGTTACACCATAGGTGATCTTCTTGAGCAATTAAGAGATAAAGGTATTTTTGATTTAGAAGAAGTAGCTTATGCAGTTCTGGAGAAAGATGGTCAATTGTCCATCTTGAAAAAGCCTGAGTGTAATCCGGTTACACCAAAGGATCTAAAGCTTAAAACTTCAGCCGCTAGTATTGATGTTGAAATAATTTATGACGGTTCTGTTTTACAAGAAAATTTAATTAGCGTTAATAGGAACGAAAGATGGCTAATGACGAAATTAAAAAAGCAAGGCGTTAACGATGCAAATGAAGTATTTTTAGCTACCTATAACCCTTCAAGTGGATTACATGTGGACCTTTATGAGGATCATATAGAAAAAAATAAGAAATAAAATATAAAGGAGCAACTTAAATTCATGAAAAAGTTTATATCATATGCTATACCAATAGTTACTTTAGCAATCTTTGTATTATTAATGTTAGGAGGCAATTATTTAAAAAAACCTCATAACACTTCAGAGGATGTAGTTGCTTTTGTAGAGCTATCTATAGAACATGCGAAGGCTGAAAAATGGAACATGCTTCAGAAAGATATTGTAAGTATTCATGCTGCCTGGGAAAAAATTATACCACGCATTCAGTTTAGTGTTGAAAGAGATGAACTATATAATATAAATTTAAACATTGCTAGGCTCAGAGGCTCAATAGATAGTGAAGATAAAACTAGCACCCTAATAGAATTAAATGAAATTATTGAGAATTGGAATGAACTAACAAGGTAGTGATAATGTCCTATTAATAATTAAGAGCTTTTTTCTTAGAGGATGCTATAACTAAAAGTATATATTGCTAGAAATGCGTTCGCTTCGCTAAGTAATTCTAAATTAATTTTATTGAAAGATACTAAAAATTACAAACTCGCTATCGCTCAAACATGTAATTTCTTTAACGTCTCTTCCACTAAAATTAATTAAGAATTTCTAAGGCTTGCTCAAACTCATTCTTCACAATATATACTTTTGTTAGCATCCTCTGAGAAAAAAGGATTCTATTCCAAAAATGGACATTATGTTTTCTTTATCTTCAATAATTCTTCCATAAAAGCGATGGTGGCTTTTTATATATAATAATTCTAGTATAATGTTAAAATCTTCTATATAATTATCATTGAATGAATTAATACTATATTGTGTTAGTTTAATATATATAAATTTAAAACTTACTGGAGGTAGCAGTATGAAGGATGATTCCACATTAACCCCTTTAGAAGTGGCTGAAATGTTGAAAATAACTAAAAACACAGTTTATGAGTTAATAAAAAGAGGCGAACTTAACGGATATAAGGTTGGTAAAAAAATTAGGATTGATATGAAGGATGTAGAGGAATATAAAAGTAGTACAAAAAATAACAAGCCTGAAAACAATCCTATAACACGTAGCCAAATATCTGATAGCAACACATTCATAATTAGTGGACAAGATATAATGCTAGACATTATGACGAGGCATCTAGAAAGATACTCAAAAGGATTTCACGCTCTTAGGTCATACGAAGGTAGCTACAACGGTCTTTACGAACTTTATCAGGGTAGAGTTCAAATTGCTACAGCGCATCTTTGGGATGGTGATACTGGCGAATATAATGTGCCTTATGTTAAAAGAATGCTCCCAGGAGTTCCAGCAATAATAGTACATTTAGCTAAAAGGATGCAGGGCTTTTACATAGCAAAAGGAAACCCAAAAAATATTAAGGACTGGGAAGATTTTAAACGTTCTGATATTACCATTGTTAATCGTGAGAAAGGTAGTGGCACCAGAGTACTTTTAGACGAACATCTACGGAAGCTTGGTATTAATCCTTTAAGTATAAGTGGTTATGATAAAGAGTATTCTTCACACCTAGGTATAGCAAGTGCAGTATCTAGAGGTGATGCAGATATAGGACTTGGAAATGAAAAAAGTGGACTCCAAGTTATGGATGTTGATTTTATACCTCTCCAGCAGGAAAAATATGAACTTATAATAAAAAAAGAAGATCTTCATAAACCCAACTATCAAGCTATTCTCCATGTAATAAACTCCAAAGAGTTCAAAATGGAGCTCCAAGGAATTGGCGGGTATGACCTTATGGAGATTGGTAAAATAATAGCAGAAACGTAACTATATAAATGAAAAAATGGAGGCATCCTATTATGTCTCCATTTTTTCATTTATATAAATCATCTTCTCTTTTTCCAAGAAAATTCTCCAGGGTAATGGCCTATGTTTTATTCTATCCCACTCTTCAGATGGCATGTCCCATATAAGGTTATAATCACTATTTTTATTGTTTTTCTCATTTAACTTAAGATAAATAAGCCTCCTAAAAGGAGTTTCACTTGTATGTATGGGATAGGCGTCAAAAGTATTTTCATCTTCCATTTCCTCTAGCCTGATATAATGTGCTCTTATACCTATATGTGTAATATCTTCGCTTACTCCTTCTGGTAATTTAATTTCACAATCCCAGTTTAAAGCTTTCATAGTTCCTGGTGATACTAATTTCACTTCCGATATATTCTTACAACCAGTGAGCTTAGCACAGGCTAGTGAGGGAGGATTTTTAAATATTTCTTTCTTATTACCTTCACCAGACTTCATTCCATCAGAGAGAATTATTAAGTTCTCGCAGAGTTCATAGGCTTCCTCCATATTATGAGTCACAAATAATGTTACACCATTATATCTTGATAGAGTATCGCTCATTTGTTTTAGCATTATATTTCTCAAATGATTGTCTAATGCAGAAAAGGGCTCGTCCAAAAGTAGTATTTCAGGATTCACTGCAAGTGCCCTAGCTAAAGCCACTCTCTGCTGCTGGCCACCAGATATTTCATGAGGATATCTTTTTTTCAAATTCTCTATTTGCATTATAGAAAGCATTTCATCAATAATTCTATTGCGCTTTGAAACCGAAAAGTTTGAAAGCGCATAGCCTATATTCTTTTCCACACTCATATGAGGAAAAAGAGCATAGTTTTGAAATAAAAACCCTACTTTTCTATCCTTTATGGGAATATTTATTTTAGCTTCTGAATCGAAAAGTGTTCTTCCGTTTAATATAATTCTACCTTCATCGGGCTTAATGAGTCCTGCAATGCAGGCAAGTGTCATACTTTTACCTGAACCTGATGCTCCAAGCAACCCTAATATGGAATTATCACATTGGAAACTAACTTTAAGATTAAAATCCTGTAATTTCTTTTTTATATCAATAATAAGTTCCATATTATTTTCTCTCTCCTATGCTTAATTTTCTTTTTCCACGTGCAGTCCAATAATTAGTTAATATAATTACAACTAAGGACAAGAAGAAAATAATCAAAACCCAGTAAAATGCTGTAGTCATCTCTCCACCTTCAACAGCAAAGAAGATTGCTATGGGTATAGTCTGAGTTTTGCCTGGAATGCTTCCAGCTATCATAAGAGTTGCACCAAACTCACCAAGGGCTCTAGCAAAGGCTAGTACTGTTCCTGCTGCTATTCCTGGCCAAGCAAGTGGAACCGCTACAGTCCAAAAAATCCGCCATTCTGAAACCCCTAAGGTTCTAGCTGCATTTAAAATATTTTCATCAATCTGCTCAAAGGCCCCCACTGTAGTCTTATACATCAATGGAAAAGCAACTACAGTTGCAGCTATTACTGTAGCAGGCCAAGAAAATATAAGTTTTACCCCTATTGAAAACAAAAGCTTTCCTATAGGACCATTCTTTCCAAAGATGAGCAACAGAAAAAAGCCAATTACTGTTGGTGGTAGCACCATAGGCAAGGTAACAACAGAATCAAAAAACACCTTAAATTTACCTTTCATATTTTTCATGAACCATGCCGCTGCAATACCTAAGAAAAAAATTATTATAGTTGAAGTAATTGCAGTTTTAGTCGAAATCCATAAAGGTGAAAGATTAAAATTCAAGGTGCATCACTCCTAGCATTTTTATTTTGTATTTACCTTAAAACCGTATTTTTCAAAAACAGCTTTAGCCTTATCATCAGTTAAAAATTTCATAAAATCCTTAGCTGCATCTACCTTTTTACTAGCTTTTATTACTGCTGCTGGATAAATTACTGGTGTATGGGAGTCTGCTGAAGCTATGGTAACAATTTTTACCTTATTAGATATTTTAGCATCTGTTGCATATACTATGCCCGCATCTGCATTTCCTGTTTCTACCCAGGTTAAAACTTCCTTTACATCCTTAGCATATACTTCCTTTTCTTTAATTTTATCTAGTATACCTAACTTTGTAAATACCTCCACCGCATATTGTCCTGCAGGAACGCTTTTAGGTTCTCCAAGAGCAATCTTTTTAGCCTTCTCTGTAGTTAAATCCTGAAAGCTTGCTATTGTAGAATTCTCTTTTGGAACTATGAGAACCACGTCGCTTTGCAAAATGGTTTTTCTTGTATCCTTAACAATAAGATCTTTCTTTTCAAGTGCATCCATTTGCTTTGCTGCTGCAGATACAAATATGTCTACATCTGCACCCTGTTCTATTTGTTGCTGTAAAGTACCAGAAGAACCATAATTAAAAATTACTTTAACATTCTCCTTCTCAGCTTCATATACCTGTTTAACTTCATTCATTGAATCCTTTAAACTAGCAGCTGATGATATGTACAAAGTTACAGGTTCAGATTTTTGTTGTTTTGTACATCCTACCGCTAAAAAGAATAATATTACAATCAGTAGTACTGATGTAATCCTACGTATATTTTTCATTTCTAAATTAGCCCCCTGATTTTCATATTCAAAACATCATAAAAACATACAAAACACAATATTTCTAAGCCTTGTCATGAATTTTCATTATGTTTTGTTATGTTTCGTTGTGTTTTGTTACTTATATACATATAATACCATAATAGGATATATATTAAAAGT
>JAJXYA010000183.1 GCA_021780795.1 Bacillota bacterium
GATCTTTTCCTGAAATGACTATTTTGCTATAAAGTTCACCATTACCTAAGGCGTCTAGCTTTATACTTTCTATTTTTTTCGGTTTTTCTTTTACCTCAAGATGATCAAGCCTAGCTTTCATACTATTTACAGCTTTATCTAAATTGGCCTTTGCCTTTTGATTGCCCATTTTATGAAGTCTTGCTTCTGAATTTCCCATTCTTGTTGGGGTCTTTCTCATACTCTTAACCTTTTGCTTTGTCTCATCCATGGCAGCCTCAAGCTTTTTCTTCTCTTTTCCATATTGCTCAAATTCAAACAAGCTTCTTTCTCTTTCTAAATCCTTTTGAAGCTTAAAGGCTGTATAATTACCACTATACTCCTTGATCTTTCCGTCCTCTACCTCTATTATCTTATTGCATAACTTATCTAGGAACTCCCTATCGTGAGATATGACCACAAGGGCACCCTTATAGTCCTTAAACTTATCATCAAGAAGCGCTATGCCCTCCACATCCAAATTACTGGTAGGCTCATCCGCAAATATTAAATTGCTACTATTATCAAAGGATTTAGCAATTTTAAATCTGGTTTTCTCTCCACCACTTAAATGATTGTACCAAGTGTGCATAGCTCCAAATTTATTAGCTACTTTTTTGTCTATTTCTCCATATTCCTTGTTACCAAGTTGATCTATAACACTATAGCTTCCATATCTTCTAATCCAGCCTTCATCAGGTTCTTCTTCGCCGCAAAGTATATTAATAAGTGTAGTCTTACCTGCACCATTAAGTCCAACAAGACCTATTCGATCCTCTGAATATATTTTTAAATTCTCAATACTGAGAATAAGTCTGTCTCCATAATATTTTTTTATATTTCCACCTTCAATTAATAGCATAAAAAAACCTCTCCTTTAATTTGGAGAGGATAATACTTTGTTTAAGTTTATAATTATCATAAAAACACCCTAAAGCATCACAAAGATACCCCTAGGATTTATTTAAGGTAATATTCACATACACAAGATAATATCCACTACCAACTTTAATAAAATGCACAACAAAAAAATCCTTAACGCGGGAATTCTTATTGTGTTTTAAATAAACTCTTTAAGTGAATTATATTCTCATTTCTGCAAATACCTCATACCTTTCATATAATATCCTAATTATAAAATTAGGAATAATTATTGTCAATAATATTTTATTGCTTAAATGAGGTTATAACTTTTTAAAACAAATATTATTAAACAGCATTAAAGGTAAAAAAATCTAAAAGTTAATTTATTTGCTGTTTTAAAAAAGCCCTCATCATAAACCTGTACGTTCTTGTTTACTGCTTGTAATAAAATCTTAAAAATGATACAATAAATTTAACTTTAATGTAAAATCTTTCAATTATATGTATTTTTATGAAGGTTGGTGTGGAAGCTATATGAAATATTTATCCATAAGAGTAAAACTGTTAATGTTAACATTAATCATTTTAATTCCACTTATTATATTGCAATCTGTTAATATTTATGAAAATTTTCAAATAAAAACTGAGCAAAAGCTACAAACTAACGTTGAGCTGGCAGATGCTGTATCAAAATCTTTTGTGAATTACATAGAAGAGTTATGGATTCGGGAATCTTTTATCAGTGACCATATAATTGATAATATAAATAATCCTAAGGAAATCCAATCATATTTGGAAAGCATAGTTAACATCAATGAAAATTCTCTAGAAAGATTAAGCTGGGTTAGCCCTAACGGTACAATAATTGCTAATTCACGACAATATATGATTGGACAATCTATAGCTCAAAGGGACTATTATAAGAAAATAATAGCAGGAAAAGAAGAGGTACTATCAAATTTAATAGTAAGTTATGTTGATGGAAAACTTTTAATCCCAGTTGCAAGAGGAATTAAAAAAGACGGAAAGCTACTAGGAATATTAATTTATTCTATAGATACAAAAAATTTGATCTCTCATATTCCTAACCTTAAACTTAATAACGGTGAAACACTATGTCTGATAGATAGTAATGGAAATATAGTATATAATAGCTCAAATAACAATCTAACTTTTAAAGAAAGAAAAATTTTAAAAGATGCCCCAGGATGGAAATCTTTAAAAGGTGAAATTGTTAAGACCTCTAATGGTAAAGTTGACTTTGATAATAACTATTATATGAGCGTAGACTATCCAATCACAGAAATAGGATGGGCATGTTCAGTAAGTACAAAGAAAAACATTGTATTAAGCGACATATATAAACAAGCTACCCAATCAATTATTACGCTGATATTAGTATCAGTAATATCTTTGATTGCTTCATACATATTTGGCAAAAGAATAACGGAACCTCTAGTT
This sequence comes from Bacillota bacterium, assembly GCA_021780795.1. The sequence continues at coordinate 2,344 of JAJXYA010000183.1, forward strand.
ATATTAAAAAATAAGGCCGATCAACTGAAACTTGGGGATTACTCCATTAGGACAAACATCCCTGGCTATGATGAAATAGCTTCAACAGCACAAGCTTTTGACCTTATGGCAGATAGCATTGAACAATATGATAAACTGAAGAGTCAATTTTTTTCGAATTTATCCCATGAATTTAAAACTCCTATTAATGTAATATACTCAAGCGTCCAGTTAATAGAAAGTTTTCAAAACACTTTAGACAACAAGGAGTTTAAAAATAAAACTTTACAAAATGTAAAGATACTAAGACAAAATTGTTATCGCTTAATGAAAATAGTTGATAACACCATCGATGTAACCCGTTATGATACGGGTCACTTTAAAATGAATCCTTATGAAACTGATATTATTAGTGTTATAGAAAACATATGTCTCTCTGTAGCTAAGTATACTGAGCAGAAGGGAGTAACTATTATATTTGACACTGAAGTTGAAGAAAAGATGATTTGCTGTGATCCTTATATGATTGAACGAATAGTGCTAAATCTGATATCAAACTCATTAAAGTTTACAGATGCCTCAGGATTCATATACATAAATATCTATGATAAAGAAGGCAAAGTTGTTTTTTCAATAAGAGATACTGGCATTGGTATACCGGAGGATAAACTATCAATTATATTTGATAGATTCAGACAAGTGGATACATCACTAAATAGAAACCATGAAGGAAGTGGACTAGGTTTATCTATTGTAAAAGCTTTAGTAGAAGCTCATAAAGGTAGTATTACTGTAAACAGTAAATTAGGCGTAGGTACAGAGTTTGTAGTAGAACTACCAACAAATGTTTTACGAGAAAATGGAAATGAAAATAATAAGTGTTTATTTAATAATGATAGTCATACTATCCAAAAAATAGAGATAGAATTTTCCGATATTTACTCTATTAATAAAAATTTTCTTGATGAAACCTAAATACTACGAAATAAAAAAACAAGATAAATCACTCAACTTTTTTATTAGAATTTCAACTGCAACATTACAAATTTACCAATAAAATAAAGCCATCATTAGGATGGCTTTCATTTTATTGGTTTTATTACACCTCGTCATTAGCCCAGTTATTTAAGAACTCCTTCAAAGCATCAAAACTTGGACTTTTCGCATTTCTAACATAATACCCTGAGGTGGCAACTCCTAAAATTAAGGATTGTTCTGGACTTAGTTTAAGAATTTGTCCAAGGCAGAAACCTGCATTGAAATTGTCCCCAGCTCCTGTTGTTAGTATAGGATTTGCTGTATAAGGACCATCAACATGATAGTAACTGTCTCCAATTACTGTTGATGCTTCTATTGTTGGGTGTATAACAAGACAGTATATATTTAATTTCTTTGAAATTCGCTCAGTTAATTCTTTAAGATCAATCTTATTATTATCGTCTTTATATCCCTCTACCCCTAAAACCTCAGCTATTTCAACACCTTCTTTAAAGTTAAGTCCAAGTATTACATTGAAATGTGAGCTGAATTTTTGTATAAGCTCCAGTGCTTCAATAATATCCTCACTTGTTCTTTTCTCTGGATCCGCTAAATCAAAGAACATGAACCTTTTTCCCTTACTATTATCAATATGGGGAAGAACCTCTTCAATTAAACCCTTCCATATTTCGCTCATATGTGGAATCATAGTCCAGTTTTCAAGTCCAAAAAGGCTTGAAGCATTTATAAGTTCTGTAAGCTTCGGTATGCCAATGAGTTTTTTTATGTTTTCCCAGTTTAAATCATTCAAGGACTCAAGTTTACCAATCATTAGTTTTCCATCATCAAATTCTAGCGCATCTGTAGTACCTGGATTCGCTAGCGAATATACCTTACCATTTTCATTCATATGCGCAAACACATTCTCTACTTGAGGATATCCAAGAGCTCCAATATAAGTTAGGCCCAGGCCATAGGTTAAGAATGCATTGCTTAATATTGGACCGTTACCACCAAGTTTTTCCTGCAATACTACCATTTCAAAATTAGTACTAAGTCCAGCAGCTTTTACTATCCTTTCTCCAAATTCCTTAATGGTTTTTATTCTATCAAATTCTGTTACACTTTTTCTTCTTCCTACCACATGAACAATTTTATCAACAAAACCATCTAGTCCAATTACAACTTTTTCATCATTTGGTTTCTTATTTTCTAAATCAAGTAATAGTTCATTAATTTTATTTTTAAATTCCATTATCATAAATACGCCCCCAATATATGTAATCTTATCCTTTAATAATACAATGCCAAAGAGAAGTTGTCTACTACGTTAACATAATGCAATGAAATTTGCTAAAAGAATATGTAATAAAAAAATAGTCCAGAAAATATCTGAACTATTTTTCACACTTAATTATATTAAATCATCATCTGCCATGCTGAAATGTCGTTAAATCATCATCTGCGATGCTGCAATATTAACAACTTTGGAAGCAAATTTAGAATGCCACCAAAGTAATCTTCCTAGGCTGAGCAACTGCCACTTATAGAAGGTGGCAGATTTGAAGCTTCCAAAATGTTGTTAAATTTATCGTGATTTACTATTATTGAACCATTCAATGGTTGCTTTTGAATGCTCTTCAGGAATCTTATTACTAACTTGTTCATGTAGCCATCCTAAAGTCTTATTGTTTAAATATTTTCTCATCTGGTCCTCTGCTTCTAACATTACTACTTTTATTAGGCAAGGACATTTTGTATATGAATCAGGCAAATTATTTTTATC
>JAJXYA010000216.1 GCA_021780795.1 Bacillota bacterium
TCAATCATATAAGGTAGAATAACATTTATTGAATTTCCTATAATAAAAAATAGAAAGTTAAGTATACTAAAATCCTTAACTTTCTATTCCTATCTTTTTTATTTTAGCAATACATCCCAAGTATTTTTGCCTACAATACCATCTACTACAAGTTTATTTTTAGCTTGAAATTCTTTAATTTTTGATAAGGTTTCATTTCCAAATATACCATCAACACTAATGTTAAGTCTCCATTGTATATATCTTATGCAGGCTTTATTTGTATTAATTTTTACACTACATAAATTCTTATTCATGATGCCACTTACATTAGCCATAATATTTTTATTTAAAATGCCATCCTGTATAAGCCCTAATATTTTTTGAAAAACTTTTACTGCACTCATAGTTGCTGGGCCATATACACCATCAACTACCAATACTTTATTATTTAAATCTTTTATTTTCATCACATTTAAATTCTTTTGAATCAAGATAATATCTTCTTTAGTAGGGACTTTTGCATCTTTATTATCCTTTGGGTCATATTCATATAACTTATTTTCTTGTATGAGCTTTATTAATTTAGACGTATATTCAACATCTGTAGAGTAACCACATTTATAAAGATTTTCACAAGCTCCTTTGTAATCACCTGAATTTAAAACGCCTCTATATCTAGTAGCTGTTAAAAACTTTCCATAATCTAAAATGCTTTCTTCAATTGAATTATATTTTCTGAATTTAGCCATCATAGGAGTTTTAACCCCATCTATCCATTCATTAGTGAGAAACTCTTGAGCGTCAAACCCACAACCCTTTGTCCACTTAATACCAAACACATTATTACCTTTAACAAACTTAAACCAACCTGTTTCTAATATAGCTTGCGCCATAGTAACAGAGGGAAGAACACCATACTTCTTAAAAGCAAGCAAAGCTCCTGGCAAAAGCTGTTTTATTATTTTTTCTTTATCCATTAATTTCTTCTCCTTTTATATTTTGATATTTAGATATATGAAGAAAAATAATATTTTTGTAACATACAATTTCTAATTTACAAATTGGAATTGTATATTTATATATAATATGTTTTATATTTTAGTATTGTTAAAAATCAAGAGAATCCTCTATCCATTGTTGATAAAATAGTCTCCAAAGCAATTTCTATTTCTTTTTTATTCTGTAAGCGATACTTAATAAATAATTAACTGCTTGCAACTCATCAATTTTATTGAATATTTCTATAACCATTACAAATATATTCTTATATTTATAATGGTAAATATAAGTAAATAAAAAACAAGCTTAAATTGCGTTTTCTAGACGCAACCTAAGCTTACTTCATATAACTCTTACCTTATGCATGTACACTTTCCCCTAAATAGGCCTTCTTCACAGCTTCGTTACACAATAACTCTTTTCCAGTTCCTTTTATGGTAATTCTTCCAGTTTCAATTACATATCCTATATCTGCAATATGCAAAGCAGCATTAGCATTTTGTTCAATTAACAGGATGGTCACACCTTGCTTATTGATCTTTTTAATAATATTAAATACATCCTTAATAATTAATGGTGCCAGCCCCAAAGAAGGTTCATCCATCATGAGTAACTTTGGCCTTGACATTAATGCTCTTCCAATTGCGAGCATTTGCTGTTCTCCGCCAGAAAGTGTTCCTGCTTGTTGCCAAGTTCTTTCCTTTAAGATAGGGAAAAGAGAATATACCCATTCCATATCTTCCTTAATTCCTTTTTCATCTCTTCTTGAAAAGGCTCCTAGTTTTAGATTTTCAAGCACCGTAAGGTCTGCGAAAACCCTTCTTCCTTCTGGAACCAAAGTGATTCCATGTTTTACTATATTTTGAGGTTTAACATGCATCAAATCTTTATCTTCATATACAACTGTTCCACTTTTAGCTTTTACTAGTCCTACAATAGAACGAAGCATAGTGCTTTTTCCAGCACCGTTAGCACCAACTAAGGTGACAATTTTCCCTGCTTCCACCTCTATACTTGCTCCTTTTAAAGCTTCAATACCGCCATAAGAAACTACTAAATTATCAATTTTAAGCATCTTCTTCATTCACCCCCAAATATGCCTGTATAACCCTTTTGTTATTTTGAATATCATAAGGGGTTCCTTCTGCTATAGTAATGCCATAGTCAAGAACATAAATCCTATCCGAAATTCCCATTACAACCTGCATATGATGTTCTATCATAAATATAGTTAAGTCAAACTCATCTCTAATTTCTTTAATAAAAAGCGTTAAATCTTCTGACTCTTTTGGATTCATTCCTGCTGCTGGTTCATCTAAAAGCAAAACCTCAGGGTTCGTTGCCATTGCTCTAGCTATTTCTAGCCTTCTTTGCTTTCCATAAGGAAGAGAATGTGCCTTTTCATCTTTTAAATCTAATAACCCTACCTTCTTAAGCAAGTTAAGAGACTTTTCTCTCATTTCCTTTTCTTCTTTTCTGTACCAGGGAAGCCTACAGATTGCATCCATAAAATTGGATTTTATATTTAAATGATTTGCAATTAGAACATTATCAAGTACTGATAAATCTTTAAACAATCTTATATTTTGAAAGGTTCTTGCAATTCCTGTTTTAGTAATTAAATCCGGCCTTACCCCTGTTATATTTTTATTATTAAAATATATTTTTCCTAAAGTAGGTTTGTACACACCAGTAACCATATTAAAGGCAGTAGTTTTACCAGCACCATTGGGTCCTATTAATGCTACAATTTCTCCTTTATTTAAGCAAAGATTAAAATCCTTTACTGCAGTAAGCCCTCCAAATTGCATGGTTATATTTTCTGCCTTTAACACTGTACTGATAGCTTCTTTCACTTCTGACATTATTCATCGCCTCCTTTTATTGGTGGCTTTCTGCTAAATTTTGAAATTACCTTGTCAAAGCTAAACTCTTTGGTTCCCATAAGACCATTCCTGAAAAAGATGACTACCATCATGAGTAGTGCTGAGAATACAACCATTCTTAGCCCAGGTATTCCTTGAATTGTTATAAATCCAAGGTCCATCCTCTCATCAAGAAACCGCAATGCCTCCCCTGCAATTGTCACAACGAAAGCAGCAATAATGGTTCCTGTAATACTACCCATACCGCCAAGTACGATAATAAGAAGTATATTGAAAGTTAATATAAACTTAAACATATTTGGATCTATTGTACCTAACAAATTTCCGAGTAGTCCCCCACCTACTCCTGCAAAGAATGCCCCAATTGTAAAAGACAATACCTTATGTTTAAACAAATTGATTCCCATACTTTCTGCAGCTACCTCATCTTCTCTTATTGCTTTTAGGGCTCTTCCATAAGAGCTGTTTATGAGACAAGCAATTATTATAACCGTAGCCACTGCAGTTCCAAACGTCCACCATATATTTGTGGTGGCAGGAATTCCTTTTAATCCTAAGGCTCCGTTAGTTAAGGTTTGTGTATTTGTGAATACTACTCTTATAATTTCTGAAAAACCTAAAGTAGCAATTGCCAAATAATCTCCTTTTAACCTTAATACTGGTGTTGCAATCAAATATCCCACAAAAGCTGAAAGAAGTCCTGCTATAATCAGTGCTGGAAAAAATGGCAAGGTTACGTTAGCCAACGGTTTAATAATAGGAGCTAGGAAAAAATTCTGCACTTTCATATCTGCTGACATTGTTAGTAGTGCTGTAACATAAGCCCCTACTGCCATAAAACCCGCATGTCCTAATGAAAATAATCCTGTAAAACCATTCACCAAATTCATGCTTAATGCGAGAATTACATAAATAGCACATAAATTTAATATTCTTGTCTTATATGGGTCTAAATTCTTATCTACAACAAATAATAATATTAGTAAAATCAGCATAGAAATTATTGTTAAAGTGAAATTCCTTTTTTTCATAGGAAAAATTATTTTTGAAACCGAATTTTCAATTTTCATATTCTACACCTTCTCCGATATTTTTTCGCCCATTATACCTGTTGGCTTAAGGAGGAGTATAGCGATAAGCAAAATAAATGCAAATGCATCTCTATATCCTGATAAATTTTGGAAAAATGCAACAAGCATAATTTCACCTGTGCCTAGAATAAACCCTCCAATAACAGCGCCTTTAATATTTCCTATTCCTCCAATAACCGCTGCTATAAAACATTTTAATCCTGGCATAACACCCATTAGTGGTTGAATCTGTGGAAACTTCGATGCCCACATCAATGCCCCAACCGCTGCAAGCATAGATCCAATTCCGAAGGTATAAGAAATTGTTTTATTTACATTTATACCCATAAGTGCCGCTGTTTCATAATCTTTCGAAACAGCTCTCATTGCCATTCCATTCTTTGTATGATTAATCAAATACAATAGTAAAAATAAAAGAACAAGTGTAACTACTGGAATCATAAAAGTCAATCTCTGTACGGATACATTGCCAATTTGGACCATTTTATTAAAGATTTCTGGAGTTGGAAAAGGTTTTGGTCTTCCTCCAAATAATACAATCGCTACATTCTCCAAAAGAAAAGAGGCACCAATAGCAGAAATCATGATTGAAATTTTGGGTGCGCCTCTAAGAGGCCGATAAGCAGATTTTTCAATTAGCATTCCTAATGCACCAGTTAAAATTATTGCTAGTAAAAAAGAAAAATACCAGGGGAACGCAAAGGTTGCTACACCATAAACAGCAAAGTATGTCGCCATCATAAAAATGTCCCCATGAGCAAAGTTAATCAGTCTTAATATTCCATAAACCATTGTATATCCAATTGCAATCAAAGCATACAAACTTCCAAGTGAAATTCCGTTAGTAAGATGCTGTAAAAATGTATCTAAAGTCATAGGTCCTCCCCCTATATCATTATTAATAATCCACTAAAATGGCTTAATTGACGACTTCAGAAAGGGACTTCCCTTCTGAAATGTCACTAATCACAATACGCTTCACACCATTTTGGATGGAAGCGTATTATCTTATTTTGCTATTATTTAGGCTGTATTACTTCTTTAAATGTGAATTTTCCATCTTTAACTTCTTTAATTACAGCACTCTTTACTGCATCTCGATTTTCATCAAAGTTA
>JAJXYA010000310.1 GCA_021780795.1 Bacillota bacterium
TGTAACACCGTTGGCTTTTGGGTTATTAACTGCACTGTCTCCAGCAGCTTTAATAATAGTTAAAATCGTTCCTTCAGTAGGTCTCATAACAGCTTTATATGCAAAATTTGCACCTTCTAAAATACTTTTAGCAAATTCTTCAGAAGTAGCTTCTTCTATACCTTCTAACCCTTTTCCAATGCCTCTAAATATTTGTGATAGTATAACACCTGAATTGCCTCTTGCACCCATCAGCGCGCCTCTAGCTAATTTTTGCGATACCTCACCAATAGACTTGGTTGACATACTTTCAATTTCTTGCACTGCTGCCTTGAATGTCATTGACATATTCGTACCCGTATCTCCATCTGGAACCGGAAACACATTTAGTGAATTTACATATTCTTTCTCATCTTCTAACATATTAGATGCATTTATTACCATATTCCGGAAATGTTGTCCGTTAATTTTTAAGTATTCCAATGTCCGTACCTCCTTAGACCCTTACACCTTGGACGTTTACTGTTATTGCCGCAACCTTCAGTCCTGTATAATTTTCAACATTATATCTTATTTTTTGAATTATATTATTAGCTATTACAGAGATTTTTGTGCCATATTCAACTATTATATATAATTCAATAAATAGTTGATTTTCCTTAGAATGAATTTTAACTCCTTTATTTAAACCATCACTCTTAATCAATTGCCAAAATCCATCCTTGGCATCTTTTAATGCCATGCCCACAACACCATAACACTCCATTGTAGAAATGCCAACTATGTTAGCTAACACTTCTTCTGAATAATATATAGTACCATTCTCGTTCGTAATGTTACCTTTCATTGTAATTCCTCCTTTTAACCGCCATATAGATTATTTTATATTATAATATTAATTTATTCAAGAAAATTAATTTTATAATTACTTTATTTACTAATAATTTTGTATTTCACTTGCAAGAGTAGTAGTATCTATGTTACAATAATTTGTGTTTGAATTGAGAAGATTTTTTTCTTCGTAGTCTTAAGGAGGTGTTTTCATTGTCAAGAAAATGCGAAATATGCAATAAAGGTGTTATTTCAGGTAGCCAATATAGTCACTCACACCGTCAATCAAAAAGAAAATGGGCTCCAAATATCCAAAAAGTTAAAGCTATAGTTAGCGGAACACCTAAATCTATACATGTATGTACTAGATGTCTTCGTTCTGGTAAAGTACAACGTGCTATATAATTTAAGAAATAAAAATGCAGCTGTATAAGCTGCATTTTTTATTTTGCATGAAACCTATTAACTGCAAATCTAATAATCTGAGTTTCCTATGTTATTTTCTAAAAAAAAATTTAATTATTCGAGATATAAATCTCGGTAATTTAATAGCCACAATTCTCATCTTTCTTCCCTCCCGAATATGAAGTATCCAAAATTTCTAATTATACTACCTATATATAACCAAATAACTGCTATGTTTTTGCAATGTAAAAAACATGTACTTGCAAAACCTATTTTTATTTACCACTTTATCTGCATATCACTAACAATGGTCGTGGTGATCCATTATACTATAGCCAAAATATACAACTGCTCCTCCCACAGCAATTATCCACCACCAAAATGGAACTATTATTACCGTTATAATTCCTACGCCTATACATGCAATGATTAATCCAAGCTGCTTTTCTAAACATTTATAATATTTTTTCATAAGTTATTCCCCTCCCAAAGTATTCCAATATTATTATATGATTCACTATCACCAATGTTACAAAAATAAAAAAAACTATTTTTTCATTGAAATCATCAATAAAAAAATAGTTTTTATTTAAATATTAATCTGATGATAATATTAACATCAGCGTCCCAGATTTAAATTTAAGCTCCACCTGAGGCATTGCAAACTCATTTGAAATAGTTATACTTTGCCCAATTTTCAAATTGTAATTATTTAGAGGGTATTTTGCACCCTCAATAGTTAATCCTACTATTTCATCCCCATAAGATTGTACTGAGAATATTTCACCCACGGTGCCGTTTAATGAAGTTGAGGTATCAATTAACCTTATAGTATTGTTTTCATCCTTTAAATAAGCATTAACGCCATACTCTAAACAAATTTTTAACATTCCAATATTGCCAAGCAAATGATCAATTCTACTTCCTGTGCATCCCAAGAATACTATTTCATTTGGTTTCATGGAAAGTGCCTTTTTAACTGCAATTTCAGTATCAGTAAAATCCTTTTCTGTAGGATAAATATCTATAATACAATTACTTTTTTTAAAATAATCTAACACGTTTTTATCAATTGAATCAAAATCTCCTACAAGTAAATTCGGCACTATATTATAACTATATAGGCAATTAGCACCACTATCTGCTCCAATTAAAAATGTATCTCCAGTAATTTCCTTAATGAGTAATTCTCGAGGGGGTGGATTACCTCCTGACACTATTATAGCCTTCATGTTAAATACCTGTTCTTAAAGCTTTTATGTTTTCCTCAATTTCACCATTCTTAAATACAGCCGACCCAGCTACAATTACATCAGCACCACTATTAACAACTTCTCCAATATTGATTGCATCAATGCCACCATCTACTTGAATCATAAGGTCTTTATTATATTTGTCTGCAAGGCATCTAACTTCTTTGAGTTTATCAGAGCAGTATTCAATATACTTTTGTCCACCAAAGCCAGGGTTTACTGACATAATAAGTACCATATCAAGATTACTTATTAAATGTTTAATGCAATCTACAGGTGTAGCAGGGTTCAATGCAACTGCTGCTTTAACACCAAAACTTTTTATGTAATTAATAGTCCTATCAATATGTCTATCCGCTTCATAATGTACAGTTATAATATCAGCTCCTGCTTTTACAAAATCTTCTACATATCTAGAGGGTTCTTCTATCATTAGATGTACATCAAATGGTAATTTCGTTAGTTTCCTAATACTTTTAATGATAGGAATTCCAAAAGAAATGTTAGGTACGAACATTCCATCCATTACATCAATATGAATCATATCAGCACCATATGCATCCAGCGCTTTAATATGCTCTCCTAGTCTTGAAAAATCTGCTGATAGTATAGATGGTGCTATTTTTATCATTTTTTATTCCCCCTAGCAATAATTTCTTCTAACGTTTTTGTATAAAATTTATATCTATCTGTGTAAATTTCATTTGCTTCTACAGCTTCCTTAACTCTACAATTAGGTTCTTTATAATGCATACAATTAGAAAACCTACATTCACCTCTATGTTTTTCAAATTCCGGGAAACAACGTTGTAATTGTTCTTTCTCTATGAAATCTATACTTAATGATGAGAATCCTGGAGTATCTAGTAAAAATCCTTCTTCATATTCAATAAGTTCACTATGCCTAGTAGTATGCTTACCTTTTTGTGATTTTTCACTTATATCTCCGGTTTTCATAGCTTCTCTTCCAACTAAACTATTCAATATAGTTGACTTTCCCACTCCAGAAGGCCCACAAAAAACAGTAATATTATTTTTTATTCTTGTCTTAAGTTCCTCAAGACCTTGACCCTCTTTTGCTTTTAAAAATATTATATCACAGCCGGCACTTTTTAATTCTGCTATAAGCTCCTCATCAACTTCCTCAACTAAATCCAACTTATTTAAACAAAGAACTATCTTTAACTTATTATATGTACAAAGCACTAGAAATTTATTGAGCAAATCCATATTTAAGTCGGGTTTTTTAAATGCAAAAACTACAAAAGCTTGAGTAACATTAGCAACTACAGGGCGTATTAGTTCTGTATCTCTTGTAAAAATTTTTTCAATTACACCCTTATTCTCATCTGCCTCTAATATTATCTCCACTTTGTCGCCAATAACAGGGGAAAGTCCAGCATACCTGAACTTCCCTCTTGCCTTACATTCTATGACTTTGTCTTGGACTTTTACAAAATATAGTCCGCCTATACCTTTTATGATTACTCCTTGCATATATCCTCCATCATTTATCCTTGATTTAATATTCTTTAGATATGTTTTAGATGCATAACTTACAATTATTTATTTTTATTGACCAGTTGCAGGTGTTGTTGGTGTTACTGGAGGTACAACAGCCTTGGATGTTAACGTTATAGTATCTCCAACATTAGCCTTAGTCCCCGGTGCCTTGTCTTGTGAATCAATGATATCTTCATCATTTCCAGGGGCTGATATTGTTATATCAGATTTTGCAGCTAAATCTTTTGCTTCTTTAACTGTTTTTCCTATAAAGTTTGGAACATCAAATTGCTCTTTTACAGCTTCTTTATACTTATAGTAATTAACACCTACCGAATTACCTTCCTTAACTTCTGTATTTGATGCAATACTTTGATTAAAGATTTTACCGTCTAGCGCTTTATCGTTAGTTACTATTTCTTTTCTATCACCTAATTTTAAATTTGTACTTTGCAGCACTCGTTCTGCTTCATTTATAGACAGTCCATTTAAATCTGGGACCTTTGTTAATTTAACTTCTGATCCCTTACTTATTACTAGATTTACTTTATCACCTTTTTGGACTGAACTATCTTCACTTGGATCTTGGTTTATTACTATACCAATTGCAATGGAATCGCTGAATTCCTCTGTAATATCTCCGAGTACCAACCCATTTTGTTCAATGATGGCTTTAGCGGAGATTTTGTCAAGTCCTTTAACATAAGGAACTTTAAAACTCTCTGGCCCATTACTAACCCTAACCCTTACTTCTCCATTAGATTTCACTTCTGTTCCTTCATCTGGAAAACAAATTAGGACCGTACCTTTTGGTTTGTCGCTATTTTCTTCTCCAACTACTACAAAATTCAGACCCTTTTCTACAACTAACTTTTCTGCCTCACTCTTGTCTAAACCAATAATTTTTGGAACCACGAGCTTGCCTAACCCATCATTTGGCTTACCACTATTGGAAAGTGTCTTATAAATGCCACCTGCAATACCACCTAGAACAATTACTAAAATTATTGCAACAGAAACTATTATCTTCGTTTTATTTTTCTTGTTAATTTTATTTTTTGTATTTTTAACAACATCATCTTTTTCATAGTCAGATACATTT
>JAJXYA010000271.1 GCA_021780795.1 Bacillota bacterium
ATTACCGCATACCTAGCTGTTAAAGGAATTAATGCTACTAATGCTAGAAAATCAATTAAGATTCCAGTTAACATCTTAGGATTTCTCATTATTATATCCACGCAATTTGTTAAACAACATGTGATAATGGATATATTCTTTGCAATATTTTTATGTGATATATTTTTCAATTCAATTACTTATGTTTCAGAAAAGTACAAGCTTTATATTTCCGAAAAATCCTATGATTTTTTCAAACAAAATATTGAACAATAATAGGACTAAACCACAAAAGCTGCTGAATTATTTTCAGCAGCTTTTGCATTTTATATTATAATAATTTTACCTTCTTTTAATTCTATAGCTATCCTTGATCCTTCACTAAATTTATTTTGGAGATAATGCTCAGCGACCTCATCTTCAATATATTTTTGAATAGTTCTTCTAAGTGGCCTTGCACCATATTTATCATCGAATCCTTTTTCCAATATAAAATCCTTTACCTCTTCTGAAATATCTAATGTAACTTTCTTTTCTTTTACCTCTTCTATTACTTCCATAATCATTAGATCTACTATTTTACGAAGTTCCTCCTTTTTAAGTGGAGTAAATACAATAGATTCATCTACTCTATTTAAAAATTCAGGTCTAAAAGTTTCTTTTAATGCATCTTTTACACGTGCTTCTAAAATATCATAATTGTCCTGAGCAAAACCAATCCTACCTGTTTTAAACTGAGTACCTGCATTGGATGTCATTATTATTACAGTATTTTCAAAGAAAACAGTTCTACCTTGACTATCAGTTAGTCTTCCATCTTCGAGGATTTGTAACAACATGTTAAATACATCTGGATGAGCCTTCTCTATTTCATCTAAAAGAATTACTGAATACGGCTTTCTCCTGACTTTTTCAGTTAATTGCCCACCTTGATCATAGCCTATGTACCCAGGTGGTGCACCAATTAGCTTTGAAACCGTGTGCTTTTCCATATATTCAGACATATCTATACGAATTAATGCTTCCTCACTTCCAAAAAGCTCACAGGATAGTGCTTTAACCAACTCTGTTTTTCCAACACCTGTTGGCCCTACAAAAATAAAAGACGATGGCTTCTTCTTTTTTCTAAATCCTGAACGATTTCGTCTAATTGCTCTAGATAAACTTGTAATAGCCTCATTTTGGCCTATAACTCGTTTATGTAGTCTGCTCTCCAAATTTAATAACTTCTCCGCTTCTTTCTCTGTAATTCTTTGTATTGGAATTTTGGTCCATGCCTCAATTACAAACGCAATATCCTCTACAGTAATTTGAACCTCACTACATTTTTCTTCAATTTCATTAATACTTTCTTTTATTTTACAAAGCTTCATTCTATATTCTGCGGCTTTTTCAAAATTCCCTGTATTCTCCGCCTCTTTCTTTCCATTTTGGATTTTCTCTGATTCCTCTTTTAAACCTGCTAGTTCAACAAGTCCTTTATTTTTTAAATTAGCTCTGGAACCAGCTTCGTCAATAACATCTATAGCTTTATCTGGAAGAAATCTGTCTGTTATATATCTTTCAGATAAATTTACAACTTCTTCAATTACTTCATCAGATATTTTAACTTTATGGTATTCTTCATAGTATCCCCTTATTCCTTTTAAGATTTCTATTGTCTCAGCTATACTAGGTTCTTCAACTAGGACTGGCTGAAATCTTCTTTCAAGTGCTGCGTCTTTTTCTATATGTTTTCTATATTCCTCCAAAGTTGTAGCTCCAATTACTTGTATTTCACCCTTTGCCAAAGCCGGTTTTAAAATGTTCGCTGCATTCATTGCCCCTCCCTGCACTTCACCAGCGCCCATAATATTATGCACCTCGTCGATAACCAATATAATATTCCCACTCTCCTTAGCTTCTTCAATAATTGACTTCATACGGCCTTCAAATTGTCCTCTAAATTGTGTGCCTGCAACCACAGCAGTGAGATCAAGTAGATAAACCTCCGCATTAAATAATTTTTCTGGAACTTGTTTTTCTACAATTCTTACAGCTAAGCCCTCTGCAATAGCTGTTTTACCTACACCAGGTTCCCCAATTAATATAGGATTATTTTTGTTTCTTCTATTTAAAATCTGTACAACTCTATCAATTTCTTTATGCCTTCCAACAACTTTATCTACACCCTTTTGATTTGCTTTATTTGTTAGATTTATCCCATATGTATCTAAGTTTTTTCGCTTCTTTTTAAACCAATTCTTTTTTGATTTTTCTTCAGATGCTCCTTTACTATTTGAGAAAGATTCAACTTCATCATCTATGAAATCTTTATTTTCATCTTCAGGTGAAAATAACCCATTAAAAATATTACCAATAAGATTTTTTCCATCACCATTTTGAGTATTCATATCGGTAATATTCAAATCCTCAAGGTTCATGTCTTCTAAATTCATATCTTTAAACATATTACCCATTTGCTCATTTAAGTTTTCAATATCCTCTGAGGATATTCCAGCTTGCTGCATTAATTGATCCATAACTGGAATTCCTTTCTTTTTAGCACACTCTATACATAAAGCCATAGTTTCAGTTTTTCCATTTTCAATTTTTGATGTTAATATCATTGCTATATTTTTTTTACATATTTCACATAACTTCATACAAATCATCTCCATATTTCATGTTGTGTCTATTGAATATTATAACAGTATATCATTTTTCAATAAACTTTGTTCAGTAAATTCAGATTGTTTATTTTTTATTAATAAAATACCATTCTCATTAGCTTTAAACTTTCCCTTTTCTATTTAATTCTACTCATTTACATATATTCCTTTTAAAAAAATTGTGTTGCTTTTATTAAAAGTTCAAAGAATCTAGTTAACCCTTAACCTTTCTATTAATTCATTTATTTCTTGTAAGGAAAGCTCCGAAGCTATTATTTTAGCAATAGTCCTTGTATATTGTTCATTCAAAAGTTCCGCTTCTTTTTTGTTCAATTCTAAAAGAATTGTAGAGTTTACCTTCATTTATAATCCCCCAAATAAGCTATTATATTATAGTATGCAACTTTAACATTATTGTTACAAAAATGTATATATCTAAATACATTTAGTTATATACATTTTTCGTAATATTATTTTTCTCAAGTACATATCTTTATTTTGTAAAGCTAATATATTTTATAAAATATAACTTTTTTTATGTATTATGCTTATATGCACTTTTAACGACATTTCAGAAGAAAAGTCTCCCACTTTTATAAGTAAGTAGCACTCACTTAGCAAAGAGAAGACTTCAGAGGAGGGATAATACTTGATAATTGTTATCTCCTCCAGAGGTCTACAAGGATGTAAATCACATACTTAAATCGTTAATATTACAGCACCGGAGTTAGGAACTGTGTCCAAGATGATGAACCGTTGCGAGGGTAATGATTAATCAACCTTTAAAATCAATTATTAAGGAGTAAATGAATTGAAAATTGCTGCTATATACTCCAGGAAATCAAAAATTACTGGAAAAGGTGAATCAATAATTAACCAAATTGAACTATGTAAGCATGAAGGTAGGCATTTAGGCATTGAAGAATTTATAATATACGAGGACGAAGGTTTTTCAGGAAAAAATGTTAAAAGACCTCAGTTCCAAAAGATGCTCATTGATGCAAAAGAAAAAAAATTTAATACACTCATCTGCTATAGACTAGATAGAATTAGTAGAAATATCTCTGATTTTTCTACACTTATAAATGACTTAGATAGATTACACATAAGCTTTATAAGTGTTAATGAACAATTTGATACATCATCACCTATGGGCCGTGCTATGATGTATATTGCCTCTGTTTTTGCGCAATTAGAACGTGAAACTACTGCTGAAAGAGTTAGAGACAATATGTTAGAGCTTGCTAAAAGCGGAAGATGGTTAGGAGGGCAAACGCCTTTAGGGTATGAAAGTAAACCGCTCTCCTATTTAGATGCAGAATTTAAAGAGAAAACTATGTATACATTATCACCTATAAAAGAGGAATTAAATATTGTAAAAATTATTTATGATAAATATTTACTGTACAAATCTATTAGTCAAGTTTTCATCCACCTTTTTAAAAACAATATTAAAACAAAAAATGGAGTTGACTTTAATAAGAAAAGAATTCAACTTATATTAAGAAATCCTCTCTATGTTAAAGCTAATGAATCTATTATGAATCATCTTCAAGTTATTGGTATGAATGTAATGGGAACAGTGGATGATAAACATGGTATTCTAACTTATAATAAGAGTAAAGGTGCTAGGATCAAGCGAAGTATATCGGAATGGATAGCTGCGGTTTCTACACATGAAGGAATTATTGATCCTTTCCTCTGGCTTAAGGTTCAACAAATATTAGATGAGAATAAAAATAAAGCACCAAGGCTTGGCACCTCTGCCGCTGCATTACTTACCGGAACTTTAAAATGTTCTATTTGTGGTAAAAGTATGATTGTTAAACATGGTCATATAAGTGCAGAAACCAATAAAAAAATTCAGTACTATGTTTGTAGCACTAAGGATTATTCAAAAGGCGCTCGATGTAATAATCCTAATATTCGCGTAGATGAGCTTGAAATCATAGTTATAGATAATTTAAAAAATATCACTATGTGCAAAAATTTACTATTAGATGAATTGAATAAGATTAAATCTGAAATGTCTAAAAATAATTTCATGCAATCGCAAATAGAAGCTTTACCAGGACAAATAAAGATAAAACAAGCCCAAATTGATATTCTAGTAAATCAATTTTCTTTGAATAATGAAATATCTAAATATATAAGACCTCAAATCTCCAAATTAGGGAATGAATTGGAAGAACTAAACGCTAAATATGAAAACTTAAAAGCTACTTCTCATAAATATGAAAATAATAAATCAAATGTAAATAAGTTCTTCTATTCTTTAAATAACTTATCTTCGATAATAGATATTTTAGATTTCAATAATAAACGCTTGTTAATTAATAATATTGTGGACTCAATATATTGGGATGGTACTAAAGGCACAGTAAAAATCAATCTAATATCACTAAAACACTAGCCTCCCTATCGCAGTTTAGTGTAGATA
>JAJXYA010000156.1 GCA_021780795.1 Bacillota bacterium
AATTAGAAAATGGCTCTATTTTAAAAAGCAAGACCGTGATAATTTCAACAGGTGCACATTGGCGAAACGTTGGTGTCAAAGGAGAAGAAGAATTCAAAAATAAAGGTGTAACCTACTGTCCTCACTGTGATGGTCCTTTATTTAAAGGAAAAGACGTAGCAGTAATTGGTGGAGGTAATTCCGGTATTGAAGCAGCCATTGATCTTGCAGGAATTGCAAGCCATGTAACAGTTTTTGAATTTATGCCAGAACTAAAGGCTGATGCTGTATTACAAAAACGTCTTTATAGTTTAAATAATGTGACTGTTTTAAAAAATGTTCAAACAAAAGAGATTACCGGCACTAATAAGGTGAAAGGTATTACCTACATTGAACGTGCGACAGAAGAAGTTAATCATATGGAGCTCGAAGGTATATTTGTTCAAATTGGACTTGTACCAAATACAGATTGGTTAGGAAAAACAGTTGAACGCAATAACTTAGGTGAGATAATAATTGATAACCATGGTGCTACAAATATCCCTGGAGTGTTTGGTGCAGGAGATTGTACCAATAACCCATATAAACAAATCATTATTTCTATGGGATCAGGTGCCAATGCAGCCTTAGGTGCATTCGATTATTTAATAAGAAATTAATAAAAAATCCCTTTGCTATAATATAGTAGAGGGATTTTTTTAATGTTGTCTACTTAGCGTGTACAGTCCACTCTTGTCCTTTGTCTCAGGATTACTAATAACTCCGCCTGCATCCATTTCAGAACCTGTAGCTGCTAATGTTAACACTGTAATAATAGATTAATGATTTATACAGCCTCACCTTCTTCAGCGGAAAAGCTTAAACAAAAAATATATTCAACCAAATGAATAATACCATCCTAATTGGCAGCTTAATTATAAAAGGACACTTTACACATACTCTCCAGTTAAAAATCCTGTTTCCCTCAGGGGTACTCTGAAGTCCGAATGGCTGAAGTTGGAGAATCTAAATTTTATAATTCTCCATTTAATATGAGATGTATTGCTTTAGCTACTCCAAAATTCACATTTGTATCTGTAATATATTTAGCTGCTTCTTTTATTTCATCAACTGCATTGCCCATTGCAAAGGAATTTTCAAATTCTGTAAACATGGAATAATCATTTAAGCCATCTCCAAGCACTACTACCTCATCTTTTTTTATCTTCAATTTTTGTGCTACTTTTGCAAGAATTTTTCCCTTCTCAGCATCCATATGATTTACTTCAATGTTAGTTCCAAAACTTGCTGATACAGCTAGTCCTTCTAATGCTTCCATCTTTTTACGAAGCTTATTTATAATTTCTTCTGATTGCGCAAAAGATACAAACTTTGCTATATTATTGTTTCTATTTAAAAATTCATTCATATCCGTAATATATTTCATATTTTTAAAATGCGGATTACTCTTAGCATATTTTAGTATTTCTTCTTCGTCTTTTAATTCTGGATGGAATGTAAGAGATCTTTTTATCATTCCTGCTAAAGTTTCTTCTTTTGTATTTGTTGTATAAAATCCATCATCTGTGTATATTTCTATAGCTAAATCTTTACATTTCATTGTCTCTAAAATTTCTATTGATCGTTTTTTTTCAATATAAGTATGTTCAACTATATGTCCATTAATGTCTCTATATTCTGCTCCATTTAATACGACACAATCACATTGTAAGTCATATTTATGTATAAAAGGCTCTACATCGCAGTATGCTCTTCCTGTAGCAATTGCAAACTTAATCCCATTTTTTTGTGCAGCCTTAATTGCTTCTATATTTTCTTTTGGTATATCGTGATTTTTCCCAATCAATGTTCCATCCATATCTGCGGCTATTAACTTAATCATTTATCTTCTTCTTTCTTTTCTATAATTTTTTCTTTAATTTTTATCTCATGGCTTTTAATTTGATTTATTATAATATAATATTTACTATTATATGACATTTATTATAGTATAACACTTTTATATTACACTTTTATATTGTTTTATTTCAGATCTAAAATTCTTATCTGAGTAGAAAACTATGAGTACAAAAATTGCACATGTAATCCAAATAAGTGGTTCTGATATACATACTCCTAAATAACCCATTGTTGGAGCTAAAAATCCTACAACTGCAAATTTTCCGAGTAGCTCAATTGAACTAGAAACAAGTGGTGTAAACTTCCTTCCAATTCCCTGAAGCGTACTTCTGTATATAAGAAGAATAGCTAATACATAATAAAATGGAGTATTAATTCTTAAATACTTTACTGCTGTATCTATAATCAAAGTATCATTTGTTCCCGTTAAAAATTTTATTATATATGGTCCAAAGGCAAAGGCAGTAATAACAACTATTGTTGACCATATTGCACCCATAATAACTGTTTTCTTGAGTCCAATATTTATTCGTTCATATTTTTTTGCACCATAATTTTGGCTTACAAAGGTGGCTGATGCTGTTGCTAATGTTCCAAGTGGCATCATGTAAATTTCACTAACTTTTCTTGCTGCCATATGCGCAGTTATTATTTCTTTACCAAAACTGTTTATTGCACCTTGAAGTGCAACTGAACCAATTGAAACAAGTGACAGCATAAATCCCATAGATAATCCCGATGTAAATAATTCCATTACCATAGGACCATCATATTTAAAATCTCCTTTAGATAATTTTAGCTCAGGACATTTTTTTATAATATGATTAAATCCTAAGATTACTGCTACAATCTGTGATATAACAGTTGCATAAGCAGAACCTCTAATCCCCCATTTAAATACTAAAATAAATGTAAAAACCAACACTACATTTAAAATTGAAGCATAAATTAAATATATAAGTGGACTACGGCTATCGCCCAGTGCTCTTAGAACCCCTGCTATCATATTGTACATTATAGTAATAGTCATAAACATTAAGATTATTACAATATATCCATATGCATCGTTTATTATTTCTGCTGGGGTATTTAGAAATTTAAGAATATACATTATTGTACCTACTCCAATAGCTGTAAATACTATTGATATTATAAGGTCTAGAATTACTGTCATTGCTACAGCCTGTCTCATATTATCCATCTCTTTTGCTCCAAAGTATCTTGCAATCACAATAGCAAATCCATTATTTATACCAATCGCCATGCCGACAATAAGTCCAAACAGTGGTGTTGTAGCGCCTATAGCTGCTAAGGCATTTTCACCTAAGGTATGTCCAACGATTACTGTATCCACCAAATTGTACATTTGCTGAAACACACTCCCAAGAAATATAGGTAATGCAAAACAAAAAATTTGTTTTGCAGGATCTCCCATTGTTAAATCCATAACTTTATTTTTCTCCATTGTAGTTTTCCTCTCCCTCTTGATTTCTATCCAATTTAAATATTCCATCAAAATCTTTTTTAATTTTACTATATCACAATATAGTAGAAACTTATATTCTTCGAAAAATTTAGTAACATGAAACACTTTTTAGGTATTTGTTTTTTTTAGAAACATATTGTTTTTTCTATTATGATGAATGCTTCATATACTAAAGTTGGTATGGGAGTAATCTACGGAAACGGTAAATATATGGGAACACAAGGATTCTAAAATTAATAATTATCTATAAAGTTAAGAGACTAGTTACTTAATTATAATTTTGTAACTAGTCTCTTTAAATTTAGATTTTAATTCCTATTTTCTCTACTTTTCAAATGGATCTCCATATTACTTACTTCTCTCCATTCACCTTTATTTTGTCATACCTATATCAGCCAACCTTAATGTTGTTTCCCCAATGGATGATTCTAAAGTCTTATTAAAATATGAAAGCTTTACCAAATTCATCTGCAATGGCATCAACAATTCTTCCGGCCTTTGATGCATCCCCTAATACTCGTACATTGCCAAAAGCATTTTCAAATTCTGATACAAATTCTTCATTTGGAGTTACCCCTAATGCAAGAACTACATAATCAAAATCTTTAGAGATTGTTTCGTCAGTTTCAGCATTTAAAAGTTTTACACCTGTATCTGTTACTTCAGTTAGCTTATGTTTAACTAAAATTTCAGGATTGTGTTTATTAAACCTATCAAATAAATCCATTAATACTGGAGGATAAATTCCTGGTCCTACTTGTGCTGCCATTTCAACTAAAGCTACACTACAACCTTTATCTGCTAAAAATTCTGCTGTTTCGCAGCCAGTCATACCAGAACCTATTACAGCAACCTTGCCGCTTAATTTTACTGCTCCAGTTAGGACATCTTCAGCCTTCACAACTTTCTCAAGATTTATTCCCTTAATACTGTTTGGAACAATTGGTGCTGCACCTGATGCTACAAATACACCAACGGGGTTTATTGCCTTAACTTCTTCTAAAGCATTTTGAGTATTATAACGTATTTCTATATTGTCTCTATTTAATTCATTTCCCATATTAGTTGTACATTTTGTGATTTTTTCTTTTAATAATGGTTTATCAGCTACATTAAGCGTTCCGCCAAGTTTATCACCTTTTTCAAAAAGAACAACTTTATAATCTCTTTCTGCTAAAACTCTAGCTGCTTCCATACCACTTGGACCTGCCCCTACTACAGCTACCACTTGTTTATTGCCGTCTTTCTTAAATTCTTTATATTCATTTTCTCTTCCAAGTCTTGCGTTTACTGTACATGCTATATGTTTGCCTTTACCTAAGTTTTCAAAACAATATAAACATCCAATGCAAGATCTAATTTCATTTTCCTTACCTTCTTTTGCTTTATTAACCCATTCAGGATCTGCAAGTAGAGCTCTTCCAAGGCCAATAAAATCACATACACCTTCTTCTAAAAGGCTTTCTGCAACTGAAGGTTCTTTAATATTGTTTACTGCAATTACTGGAATGCTTATATGTTTCTTTATTTCACTTGGCAAATGGAGTTTTTACCTTTTATAAGCTATATTATGAGTGACCTTCTCAGCAGAAACCCTAATTTCGAAGGTCTTTACTGCTCTTTTTCAGAAAAAATATTAAACTCTATTTTAAGCAGTGATGATGATAATTCTTATGTTCAAACTTTGCTTAAGTATAGT
>JAJXYA010000001.1 GCA_021780795.1 Bacillota bacterium
TTAGCTATATCAAGTTTAGGAACAATAGCACCTAATAGCTTGTTAACACAAGCACATGCAGATGGACAAGCTTATTGGCAACAAATTAATAATAATTGGTATTACAAGGACAGTACAGGCAAGGTAGAAACTGGATGGATACAAGACAATGGATATTGGTATTATTTAGATAGCAATGGAGTTATGAAAACAGGTTGGATATATGATAGTGGTAATTGGTACTACTGTTGGTCAAACGGTCAAATGGCTACAAATACTACAATCAACGGATACTATGTAAACTCTAGTGGGGCATGGACAACAAGTACAAGTTTAACTTCAAATTCTTCAGGTAATGATTTAACATGGAAAGATATAAATGGAAATCATAGACAAAGAGGAGATATTGCAGCTCGAGTAGATGATGTAAATGCAGCAAATCAATTGACTAATTATAATATAGATTTAAGTACTGACGAAAAAATTAAATTGGATAATCTTTGTATAGATTTAGCAAAACAAAAAACAACCATAGATGAAGCTAGAAGTAATTGCATTGGAAAAGTTGTTAATGGTAAGTATAAAATTAGTGACATTAAATTTTTTGATCAAGTTTTTAATATCACTACAGGAACATCTACCAATGCTGAAGTAAAAGCTATTAAAGGCAGTAGCCTTGATGATTACAATTCATCAAGTACTTATAAATTTGACGAATTTTTAGTTTATTCTTGTGGTAATGATAAATCTTCCCTATGGGAATCGATGCGAATAGTAATAGAATGTGAGGCCGTATAAAATGAAGAATATTCTAAAAGCATTAAGTTTAATAATAATTATAGCTTTTAGCATTGCTCTTGTACCTACTCAAAAGGCTTATGCGGATTCTGGTTTATATGCTATCCCTTCAGATGTTACAACAAATAGTGAAACTACTAAGGTTACTTTACCGACTTTGGATTCCGACTGTTATGTATTATATACATCAGTACAAGACCAAGATCCAGATCAAAGCGAGATGTGGCGAATACCTGCCGGTACACCTAACGTTCAAGATTTTAATATACCTGGAACATGGTGGCTTCATGTTTATGTACCAGACACAGGCGAGAGGGCAACATTTGGACCTTACCAAAAAGAAGCTGTTGCCCCACCTGCACCATTTATTCAGTTGGTTACGGCTGTAACGCTTGGACAATGGACACCAAATGTAAATGAAGTAACCTTTCAAGTTTTAGGTAAGGGTGACAACGGAGAATCAGGGCATGATAATATAAATGCTTGTGATAGTTATTTTTGTTCAGGATTTGACCATTTAGAAGTTTGGGATAATAACACTCAGTTGACAGCAGCCGGAGCTGAAAGTAGTACTTTTACAGTCACAGGACAAGGTTGGCATAAAATATGGGCGAAATCAGTGGACAAAGTTACTAATGCATCAGAATGGACAATTGTAGAATTTGGGCTAGGTACAGCAACTCCAACACCTCCACCAACCCCAGTTTCAGATGTAGGTAAAATTACATTTGACCCTAATGAAACAACATGGACAAATACAGGAAAAGCAGATGAAGGCGAAGGAAAATATCCAGTAAAGGTTACTTTCACAGGAAGCAATCCCTATCAAGCAGAAGGAAAAGCAACGATAACAACTACAACTGAAAGTACATCAACGGATTCAGATGGTAATGAAACAACTACAACTACAGTTTCCTATTCTACAACAAGTTTTACTGTAAGTTGGCCGTTTGAATCAATAGCTGTATCAGGGGATGCTAGTGCCACCATAAATGGGACGAGCGGAACCGTAAATATAGAAAAGGAAGGATACCAACTTCAACTGCATGGAGAAGGTTCTTGGGGTTCAGCAGAATATACATTACCTAGTGTTGCCGATAATCAAAGTATTTCGGTTGATTATATGCCTCCAGACCCAAGCCCGCCAACAGGAGATAGCGGAGACTATAACCTTGATTGGACTAAACCTACAGTAGATTTTAGCATGGATGGTAAACAAATTTTTTCAGAAGCAAATGGAGCTATAAGAAAAGCTAGTGTATTAGGTAGTGATGATAGTTTCTATGGTACATTAACAGAAAAAGACAACTTGTCTGGTGCTAAATCTATAGCTTATAAATGGACATATGGAGATACAGAACCTTCCAGTGGCTATACAACAATCTATACAAGTGCAGATACTAATACTAATAAATCAGATGAAGTAATTGAAAAAGAAATTGAAAAACCAGTAGGGGATAATTTGTATTTGCATGTAAAAATAAAGGATATAGCCGGTAATTCTACTTATGCATGTTATGGCCCATATGAAGACCCAATAAAACTAAAGGATTTTGAGGTAACCGATATAAGAGACCCACGTTGGGATGATGTTTTTTGGAAGGATAAAAAATTTACTGAACCAACAGGGGTAACATATAAAGTTGACCAGTTGCCAATAGATGAAGCTTCACATCCAACGATACGAAATGCTTACCCTAAAAAAGGATATGCCTTCTATTTTGATGTTACAAGCGAGTATCTTTATAGGGAAGCAGATAGAATAGAAGTTACACCGAGTTTTTATTATCTTAGTGGCAGCACAAGAGTACCTTTAGACCTTTATTATAATTTAGACAACAATCCTTTTATTGCGTATGGTAGCACTAATGATACTTTAAAACTTAATTTAGATACTTCAGCATATGGAACGGTTTGGATTGGTGGATTAAGTAAATTGACATTAACAAAAGGTGTAAGGATAGTCAAAGGTAAGGAATGGATAGATGGTTGGAAAGATACAATTCAATACACCAATGGAAAAATCCAATGGTGGTTTGGTAAGTATTTAATTCCAGCAACATCAACTTTTGTGAAGCAAGGTGAAAGTCCAAGACCTGAAAATATAATTAATTCAGATAATATAATAGTTAATTTTCAGATTGTCGGTTTCAAGAATGGAGTAGAAACACTATCTTTAGATCAAATGTTTTCATATAATCTTAACCAATGGGAAGCGGAAGGAGGCCCAAAGAATAGCAATTATGAATCAGGTGATGTTATGGTGTATGATAATAAATATAGTGCATTATCTGACTACACAGCTCATGTAATACAGTAAAATAAATAAAAAGGGCTAATAACTTAATTTATAATTAACCTTTTTTATTTATAAATGTAATACAAATTTTAATTGGCCAAAAGCAGATCCATTCCGGAAGCTTTAAAAAATGTGTTACAAATCAGGAATTTAAAAATGTAATACATTTTTGCTGAAGCTTCCAGGAAACCAGGAACAAAATTGTATTACATAACCGTTTGTCTGCACCCCAATTATTGAAACAAATATAAAGGTATGATATAATTGAGTTATTAAAAAGTGCTGTTTGCCGAATTACAGTAAAAGCGGTATTGCAGTTACAGAGCAATTAAAATACAGTAAGCTGTTACTTCACAATAGCAGCATAAAAGGTGATGGAGAACCCTTGCCACATAGTAGGGAATGAAAAAAGAACTAAAAGCAATTCAGATCAACGTCTGAATTGCTTTTTTATTTAACCGTATATTTTTCTATAGCTATTCTTTTAATTTCATCCAATTCCATTTCACCATCTATATACTTTTGGTAAAGTTCCATATCTTCTTGTGATGGAGCTCGAGCACCTAGCATTGAAATTGCTATAGCATCATTAAACATTTTTTGTCGTTCTTCTCTAGTAGAATTTTTTATTAAATATTTTTTATTGCTCATATTACCCCCCTCATTTCATCAAACTCTTTTATTTCTTCCTCATTTGCTTGACCTATCAGGCATTGTTCTTCTAAATAAGCATATCTTTCGCTCTTTTGTCTAGGATCAAAGTTATTAAATCCATTTTTCCTGGAGTTTTTCTTAGGTTCATTAAATGCACCAGGTCTTACAAGTTTTCTCATAAAGCCTACCAAGCCAGTTTGAATGTTTTGTGTCTTTGAGTATTCATATACCCTTTGAATAATATCAATATTTCCTTCAGAATCGCCCCATATTAAGTTTGCTTCAGATGTAGTTACTTTACTATCTGTAATAGCTAATATCATCTGTATGGCGTTCTCTAGAAGCTCTAAAGGGGTTTCTGATCTATCTACTGATACTTCATCAATGGAAATTTCTTCATTTGGAGTATTAACAATATGTTTTCTATTGCTATTTATAAAAAATTTAAGTGATGTAACCTTTCGACCTGTTTTTATTTCTTCAAAATCAAAGTTTATATCGGTAAAATCTTTCAACTCTTTTTGAGCTTGAAGTATTATTCTATTTTTAAAGTTCTGATATATCAAATATGAACCTTTATCAGCTTTTAATATTTTTCTTAATTCATCAACTTCTATTACTGCAACTTTTTTAAATTCATTACTCTTAAGAATTTCATACATTCTGATTGAATATTTTCCCTTAAGCTCTAAAACATTTTTTAATCTATAGCTAGTATAAAATTCTTTTAATCCGAGCATGAATGGTTTAAGCTTAGGACTAAATTCTAATTCAACAATGCCAGTCCCCTTCTCATATTCAGCACTGGAAATCCATGCAACTTGGGTTATTTTATTTTCTTGCTTAATTTCAAGAACCTTTTGCATGAGTTCCTTTGTTATTTTAGGGATTACTGAATATTTAGATTTTGTTTCAACACCTAAAAGTTCCATAAATTCTTTTATGCTGAACCTATAGGGTTTAAAATCTTCATCATTTGGTTGTACTGTACTAGCAAGTGTTAATATTAACCTTTGCTCTTCTAGGCTTAAATCATAGTTTGAAGTTATTAGAGTATTTGCCTTGGTAACTAAATAATTTTCATTCATAAAGAATCCCTCCCCAAGAATATTATACCATTTTACTAATACTAATACAACAACTGTGTATTGTATTAGTTGGGTACGTAGATGTATTATTTAAATATATTTTAGGTACGTAGATGTATTAGTTGGGTACGTAGATGTATTATTTAAATATATTTTAGGTACGTAGATGTATTAGTTGGGTACGTAGATGTATTATTTAAATTTTTAAAGATAGTCATAACAAGGACTTCAATGCTGCCTTA
>JAJXYA010000335.1 GCA_021780795.1 Bacillota bacterium
AGTTCATTAACCAAATGCTTAATTTCCTGATCCTTATTTTTGTCCATTACCAATATTACATCTCCTGCATCTACAATTATAAGGTCCTTTATCCCAAACCCAATTATCAATCTATCCTTACCAAATATTGAGCAGTTTTGACTTTCTTCCATAAATGCATTACCCAAAACATTATTACCCCGTAGATTGCTTAGGAATCTTGAAAGTGCTGCAAAATTTCCTATGTCATCCCATACAAACTCACATTTTATAACAAAAGCCTTTCTAGTTTTCTGCATTATGCCAAAATCCACTGATATTCCGTCTATTTCATTATACTGTTCTTTTATTACTTCACTTTCTTCATCAGTTTCTAGTGATTGATATATAGTCATTAACCGCTTATACATTTTAGGTAAGTACTTATCCATCTCTCGTAAGAATACATCTGCTCTCCATACAAACATACCACTGTTCCAAAGGAAATTTCCTTTTAAGAGCAAATCCTTAGCTACTTCAGCATTAGGTTTTTCTAAAAACCGTTCTACCTTGAACGTAGGTATATCTCCGTTTACCCTATCCCCCATTTCTATATACCCATAACCAGTTTCTGGTCTTGTTGGCTGAACACCTATGGTTACCAGCCCTCTCTTTTTATCTGCAATTTCAACGGCTTGCAAAACAGTTTCTTTAAACTCCTTTTCATTTTCTATATAATGATCAGAAGGTAGCACTATCATGGTTGCTTCCTTGTCTTGTTTTAATAGCTTGGCAGCAGATAGACCTATGCAAGTAGCAGTCTCTTCATTAACCTCATTGGTACTTTTACAAATGTTAATTCATTAAATTATCACCTGCAGCGCTGTGATATTAATAAATTAAGCTGCTCTTACATAATCAAATTTGGAATTTGTAAAATATATCAATGCTCTTTTGTTTCATTGCTTTGTCCTCTGAAATAATAATTTTTTCTATCAATCTTTCTACCATAATTCTATCTAAATTTTGAAAGCTCAAAATTTTGTCAATCTCACTTTTATAAACCTCATACTTATCATTATAGTTATCAGCCAGTTCTATATTTGAAAGTATTTCTTTTCTTCCATTGATTAAATCTTGCTGTTTTTTTTCAATAGTGTTACATAAAATTTCAAAATTTCTTTTGCTTATTTTTTCATTAAACTTATCTAAATATAGCTCCTCGAATTGTCTATCCAGCTTCTTTAATTCACTTTCTATATTTTTCAACTTCTTATCAGGGGTTTCTTTTTTGTGAGTAGACTTATCTATTTTATTATAAATATCTAGTGTATCTAATTTTGCTAAAGCATATTGTTTTAAATCAGTAATTATAATATTCTTCAGATCTTCTTCTTTAAAAGAATGCGCAGTACATCTTCCCCCACCCCTTTGACTATTAGTACACTTATATCCTTGAAATTCTTTTCTATATGACATATTGCCTCCACATTCTCTGCACTTTAATACTGAAGAAAAAATATATACATTTTGACCTTTATATCTATAATTTTTAGCTCTCTTGCTTATAAGCTTTTGAACTTCCCCAAATATTTCTTTTGATACTATGCCTTGAAACTCTCCTCCATATATCCATTCATCCTGCAGTGTAGCTCTTACTTTTTTTATTTTATAGCTAATTTTTTTCCATCTTCCTTGAACCATAATGCCACCATATTTTGGATTGTTTAAAATTGTTTTAATTGTATTATTAGTCCACAACCCGAATTTAGAAAAAGCAAAATTATTTAATTTTGCGGAAGGTGGAGGTATCCCTTTTAAATTTAAATGAGTTGCTAATCTACCAAATCCGTATCCTTTAAGGTACAATTCAAATATTTCTTTTACAATTTCTGTTGTTTCATCATCTGCAGGTACTAACCTTATTGTTTTCACATTACCTTCGTATTCTTCTTCAAACTTATACCCATAGGGTGGCTTACTTGCTATTGATGACCCTCTTATCATTCTTTGCTTTAATCCATCCCTGGATCTTCTTGAACAATCTTTAATATACATTTCATTTAGTATATTTTTAAAGGGTATGATATCATTTATTTCTTCTAGCGTATCTACATTATCATGCACAGATATAAAACGCACTCCATTTACTTTGAAATATTCCTCTAAATAATATCCTGCTGTAATATAATTTCTGGAAAACCTCGAAAGGTCCCGAGTTACAATCATATTTATTTTACCCTGCTCTATATCTTCCCTCATTCTTATAAAGCTTTCTCGTTCAAAATTAGAACCAGAGAATCCTGCATCTTCGTATACCTCTACGAGATTATATATAGAACCTTTATCCACCTCACTTTTTTCAAGTAGCCATTTTTTTAAACTTTGTACCTGTGCAGGCATTGACTCTTGCTGCTCCTTCTTATCTGTCGAAACCCTTGCATATAACGCAACATTCCATATTTTACTCAAACTACTCACACCTTATTTACCTCCTGATGAATGGATATTGTATGCGTGTCTATATTGAAATATGCCTTATCATTTGTTTCACAAGTAAATTTAAAATTTGAAAGCTTCATTAAGACCAAATTCTCTACTATTATTTTTAAGTCCTTATTACCATAATGCCTTTCTATTTTCAAAGTAATTTTTGTCACTACAAATCCTCCAATAAGTGCTTCACTTTAATATATGCTATAAAAATAATAGTTATAATCTAGATAAGTTAGGTAATTTTTTACAAACTCATCGATATTCATATGCTTCATATTAGTGATAAAAAATAGTCATGCATATCATTATTTGCAGCACTTTTACTGGTATCTTCGCTTTGTTTTCAACTAATCCTTAATTTAAAATACAATCTTGTAATGTTTTTATATAATTACCAATAATATGAATAATATGAACAATATGAACAATATAACGGGTATGAACGCTAAACTATGTACTTTTTAATACTTTATTGTTATAATTTCCTTGTAAATATTTTACGAATACTAGCAACATATTCCTAGTTTGACAATTAACAATCAAAATTGTTAATTTATTAACCTGGAGATAAATTGCTTTTACTTTGTAAAAATATTATCAATATAATATACATAAAGGGGGATTTTCAATGAATAAAAGATTGAAGACATTAAGTTGTGCATTAGCAACAACATTTGCACTTACGATTACAGTAAGCAGTCCTAAGCTAGGACCATTTGGTCTAGATGCTGTTTCAGCAGCTACTGGAGCAGCTCCGACTACACCAACTAAAACTACTACTCCAACTAAAACTACCACACCAACTAAAACTACTACGTATAGTACAACAGGTCTAACCCGTATACTTAAATTTAATTCTATGGGTAATGATGTTAAACTTCTACAAACTAGCCTTAACAATAAAGGGTACAAGCTTACTGTTGATGGTATCCTTGGAAAGCTAACTTTAGCTGCAGTTAAGGACTATCAAAGTAAAAATGGTCTTACTGCTGATGGATTAGTTGGTCCAAGCACTTTCGCAAAATTAAATGCAAAAGTAGTTACACCAACAAAACCAGCAACACCAAAACCACCAGTTGTTAAACCGCCAGTAGTAGTACCACCAGTTGTTACTCCTCCAGTAGATACCGTTGCAGCTGCTTCATTAGTAAGCGATGCAGATACTTTCGCAAAGTCAATAGGTAAAGATGGTAAATGGATTATTACTACCACTAAAGATTTAACTACTACTAAGGAACTTGTTTTAGACGGCGAATTTAAAAATGGTAAAAAAGATGCTGTAACTGGTGCTGAGCTTATACAACGTAAGATAGGTCTTTATACTCAAGACGATAAACATGTTGTAACTGCTAGATTTACTTTAACAGCTCCAAAATTAACAATTAATAGCCCTAAAGCTAGTTTAGAACATGGAATTTTCAAGGGCGATCTTTATGTTACAACAGCTGATTTCAAATTGATAGATCAAACAGTTATAGGCAACGTTTATGTTTCAGCAACAAACGTTACTTTATCAAAAGATGCTAAAATTCAAGGAAATGTATATTTCGCTACTCAAGGAGCTAAAGATACATTCACATTACTAGATACAAGTTCTGTAACAGGAACAAAAGATTTACAAGTAGTAGATGCTGTGGCAACTGCTTCCATAGTAAATGATGCTTCTGCTTTTGAAAAAGCAATAGGTACATCAGCAAATGGCGGTAAATGGATTATTACTTCCCTTGGAAACTTAACTACTACTAAAGAA
The DNA here is from genome assembly GCA_021780795.1 of Bacillota bacterium. Next base: position 4,205 of record JAJXYA010000335.1, read on the forward strand.
CTTGTTTTAGATGGCAAATTCTTAAATGGTAAAAAAGATGCTGTAACAGGTCTTGATGCTGTTCAACGTAAAATTGGTCTTTACACTCAAGCTAAAGAAAATGGTAAGAACGTTGTAACTGCTAAATTTACTTTAACAGCTCCAAAGTTAACAATTAAGAGCCCAGAAGCTAAAATTCAAAGCTCAATTTTCAAGGGTGACCTTTATGTTAATTCTCGTAACTTCTTATTAACAGATTCTACAGTTGTAGGAAATGTTTACGTTCATTCAACAGAATTTAAGTTGTCAGCGAACGCAAAAATTGAAGGAAATGTATATTTCGATAATATAGAAGCACAAAAAACATTCGTAGTTGAAGCTGGAAGCTCTGTAACAGGAACAAAAGAGTTGTTACAAACACCAGTAACAGTAGACTCTGTTGCATCTGCTTCACTAGTAGATAATGCAGCTGCTTTTGAAAAAGCAATAAGCAAAGATGGTACATGGATTATTTGTCCTGTAAAAGATATGGTTATTAATAAAGATCTTGTTTTAGAAGGCACACTTTACAATAAAAAGACTCCGCCTGCTATATCACGTAAAATAGGTCTTTACTTCCATGATGGAGATAATTATACAACTGCTAGATTCACTTTAACAGCTCCATCATTAACAATTAAGAGCCCTATGGCTACTGTTCAAAAAGGAATCTTTAGAGGAGACATCTATGTTGAATCAGCTAACTTTAAGTTAGTAGAAACTAGAATTGAAGGAAATCTATATTTTGCAAATGCTGAAGTTCAAGCTACATTCGTAAAGGATGCTGCTAGCTCTGTTACAGGCGTTCAAGC
>JAJXYA010000226.1 GCA_021780795.1 Bacillota bacterium
TTTGGACAATATTAAATAGAATTCAAACCATACCTTTGCTGTTGTAAATTATTTTTGTAAATATATAGAAATATTATGTTGTTAAAAAAATCCAAGGGGATAGTCTACCCTTTTTTAGCAAATGTAAACAAATGTATTAGCGGTTACACTATAAATTTGTGTAAAACAAAGAAAGTTTTAATATAAAAATTCAAAAAACTCAAATCCTACGTGGGTTTTTACAATAATAACCATACAATTTGAGTTCATGAATAATCCGGGTTAATAATATATTCATCTTTCATAATTCTTCTTGCTATATCTGCATAATTATAATATTCTTTATTCTTATTTTCACTTTTTTCAGTTTCACCTGGCATTCTAGGTTTTCTTTTTTTTATTCCTTCCATCATATCACCCTTCTATATTTCAATAATTTATATTATAGATTATACAAAAAAAAGATGGATATATCCATCTTTCTTATGTTTTACAGAAACCTTCTAACAAATTCCTCTGTTACTCCCTTAAACTTACTCCTTACAACCACTGTAATTTCACCTTTTGAAAGTCCTTCTATAATCAACTCCAAAATTAAAATTGTTATTTGTATTATGGTAACTATATTCTTCATCTTTCCAGCTCCTATTGATTAATATTTTCTTAATACAAAAGAACCCATTAAGATTATATATCCTAAAGAGTTCTTTTATTTATATAATATATTTACTTTTTCCTTAGACTTTTTTAATAATATGAATTTTATTATTACCTTGTCTTTTTATTACTCATTATCTCCTATCCATCGTCCTGTCTCTCCACATTTAGGACATTTCAGCCTTGTGGCATTAGATAGTGTGTTTGTACCAGTTGCATTTTCTTTTGGAATCCTTTCGAGTATATCTCCTAGCACTTTTCCTATGTTAGCGAATATAGCTTGTCCATTTGACATCTTATACCCACAGTTGCCACACTTCATGTTTGCATTCCTCCTTAGATTTTTACTATTTTATAACATTTTTTACATAGCCATATTTTTTCTCCCGACATACCAACTACTGACTTAATCGCTATATGTTTATGGCAACATTGGCACTTTAACTTTATTCTTCTCAATATATTAATCATCCCCAATTTATAACGAGTTAACTTTTAGCCATAAATACATTAATCTCTATTTATGCAATTTAAATTAATTTCCTAAAAAATACTTACTATTTTGTTTCTGCTCCTCCATTTCTTTTTGCTTTTGTTCAGATGTATTAGTTTGAGTTGTAGATGTTGAGCTATTACTTCCACTTTCCATCCATTCATCACATTCTGAATTATCAGGATTAACTCCAGGAGCAAATTCTTTATATGTTCCATCTTCAAAAATTATAAATGAACCTTGGTTTCCGCTCTTTCCTTCTATGAAATAGTAACTAGTATAATATCCTACCTTACCATTTTTGTGTATTTTTCCTAGCTTTCCTGTACTAACTTTAGCACCTTTAATTTGACTAAATTTTTCTAATGCATCACTTGTACTAAATTCATGAGCTGAATTTCCTGTTTGTGATACACCTCCATTATTAGTATTTACTTGATTAACACTGTTAGCATATCCTAACCATTTTCCATTAATATCAAATCTAGATAATTTTCCATCTATTAGTGTATTTTCAGTTACCATAGTTCCATCAGACTTTAGGTAATACCAAGAACCACCATCTTGAATCCATCCTGTCTGCATTGCTCCACTTGGTGAAAAATGATACCACTTTCCATTGTTTAGCCAACCTGTTTTCATGTAACCATTGCTATCGAAGTAGTACCATGAACCTCCAATATTTTCCCACCCTCTTGAATAGCTACTTCCTTTTGAATTATACCACCCATTAGAATCTTGTCTCCAAGTAGCACTAGCTCCTATTGAAGTTACTGCTAGAACACTTGTTGTTATTAATCCCATTGCTATTATCTTTTTTAAGTTTAATTTTTTCATTCTTATTATCCCTCCGTAATGTTTTGTATTTTTAATACTTTCTTTATTGAAAGTTAATTGATAACTATATTGTAGTGCCATAGCTTGGATACTTTTTGTTCTTTTAGATATCTTTATTTACATATAGTCTCTATCAAGTGCCTAAGCCATCTTTCAGAATATTTAAGTTCCCTAGATAGTGCTTTTAGATTTTTGCCATCATATTCTGATAGTCTTTTCAAAATGTACTTCTTAGAATATAGCCTTATAGGGAAAGTTATTTGTTGTCCTTTGTAATATTTATTTATCTTTCTTACGGTTTCAATTCCTAATATCTGAACCATTTCTTCATATATACCATTGAAATCGCTAGTATCTACTGCTCGTTTTTTTATCTTTATTCCCCCTCTCGCTGTGTCTAATCTAATAATAACGAGTCTATTTTGATTAATCATGTGCTTTCTTCCTTGTAAAATTCCAAAGTATATTTGTAATACATTTTTATTCCAATTTATCCATTAGCGATCAATATTCAGAAGCCAAAATCATTGTGCTGTAATCTATACTATCAATTACATATATTTTTATATTATGCTCAATAGAAATATTATCTTCTTGCAGCTCGTATTGCTCATTGTATGGGGGCACTTCTTGTTCATGTTCTACTATTACTTTGTCCTCTTTTTTCTTTATCCTGAAAATCTGTAGATAGTCCAATTTTATTTCAGTTTTTTTTAGATTATCAATTATTCCCCACATTACAATTTGGATTTCTACAGACACTATTTTATTTATTTCTCTGCTTACATAGCGATTTTCTTGTTTGAACATTCTCCATCACTCTTCTTTCCATTTATTTTTGCATATGAAAAAAGACTACCTCTCTTATGAAAAGTAGCCTTATTAGCAATCTATTTCAGCATACATATATTCTTCTCCATGTTCATTCTTTATTATGAATTTTGAATCAAAGTCAAGAAGCTCTTCTACTTCAATCAGGACAAACGCATGTTAAAAAACTAACACTGATTTTTCAAGGTGTTTCAGCTTTTGGTATACATTTGTAAAAACCATAGAAATGGCTAAAATCAATGCTTTATAAATTTCATGCGTTTGTCCTGCTACTTCAATGCCATTTACAAGCTCTCGTATGACTTCCTCCTTTTTTATCCATTTTCTCTTCTCCTACTTTCTTTACATTTTATTGAAATTGCACCGTTACACCCGTTTGCTTTTTTGCATTTCCCTCTCCGAAATGCTTACTATCACTAAATTGCACCGCAATCCCCGCTTTCCCGCTGAATTTTCATGGTATTATTATTTTTCTACTTTAGATTTACAAAAAGCTTTTATAGACACTATTATTTCTAGCGGGATTTCGGGGTTTACGGGGATATTGTTGAATTTACTAGGTTTAGGAGCGGTGCTTCTGCCCCGTTTGTTTTTTCTTATGGGGCTTTTGCAAAATATTATTTATTTTCATGAATTTTTCCTTACTGGACAGTCAAAAGTTTTATAAAAAAAGTTAACCCTTTTAGGTGAATTTATAGTATCCTTTTAATTGCTCAAGAAAAAAAGGAGGTACACTCTACCAAAAAGAATTAACTAAAATTAGTTTATCACAATATTGGTAGAGTAACTATAGATTTATGTGGAATTTATTAAATAAAATTTTAGCCAACTTTAAAGAATGTTTTTCAAGGCAAGCTTCATTTAACTGGTTTGTCATTATTATAATTGGTCTTATGTTGCGTTCAGATTCATTAGGATTAACATCAATAATTCGAGATTTGAATCTTTCGCATAATAGCTATGCTACTATTATACATTTTTTTCATGCTTCTTCATGGACACTTGAAGGTATTGCAAACAAATGGTGCGGAATTGTTAAAGGCTTCACGCCGATTTATAAAGAAGATGGTGTAACAATTCTTGTTGGTGATGGTGTTAAAGCTTCAAAAGAGGCTCGTAAGATGCCTGGTGTAAAAAAACTCCATCAAGAATCTGAAAATTCTTCAAAAGGAGAATATATCTTTGGGCATATGTTTGGTGGTATAGGCATACTTGCAGGAAATGATTCTAAGATGTTTTGTATTCCTCTTTTTATAAATCTTCAAGATGGTGTAAAAACTATCCGAAGCTGGATACAGCCAGAAGAAAAACATGAATCTCATATTGTTCAAATGATTCAAAATGGGTTTTCAATAACAAAAGCTTTGGGTGAAAGAACAATTATGCTTTTAGACAGATATTTTCTTTCTGTGCCTGCGCTTATAGCCTTAAATAATCTGAACAAAGAAAATGGTAGTTCACTAGAGATTGTAACAAAAGCTAAGAAATCTTGTGTTGCTTATGAACAACCAGGAGAATATAGTGGACACGGACCACACCGCAAAAAAGGAACTTCTATTAAGTTAAACACTTACTTTCAAGAAAAAAAGGAATTTTTTAAAACAACAACCGTTAAGATTTATGGCAATAAGCAAGAAGTTAGCTATTATTGCATAAATCTTCTTTGGGGACAAAAATTATATCAAGAATTGCGATTTGTGCTTGTTGAGTTCAATGGTATAAGTTCTATATTGGTTAGTACAGACCTTAATCTAAATCCAGAAACAATAATAAGACTATATAGCTATCGTTTTAAAATCGAATGTACATTTCGTGAACTAAAACAAGTAATTGGTGCCTTTAGTTATCAGTTTTGGAGCAAATCAATGCCAAAGTTAAATAGGTTTAAGAGAAAAAATGAAATTGATGCTATTGATAAAATTGATAATGAAAAAGTAAAAGAAAGAATTATATCTACACTAAATGCTGTTGAAATGTATGTTATGTGTAGTTGTATTGCCATAGGCTTGTTACAAATAATGGCATTAAATTTTTCATCAACTGAATTAAACAACAAAATTTTTAGGTATCTAAGAACACCATCAAAAACTATAGTTTCAGAAGCAACGGTAGCATGCTACTTACGAAAAAACATTATTCGCATTATGGCTAAAAATGCGGGTTTAAGCATAACTAAAATAATTAAAAATAAACAGGTAGACCCTTCATCTTATGAGGATCTACAGGTTTCTTA
>JAJXYA010000416.1 GCA_021780795.1 Bacillota bacterium
AGTTATGGGTCTAGAAGGCAATATAACTACGGAAATGGGTCTTTTGATTGGTGATCTAGCAGACCTTACTCGGAAGTCAACGGATTTAGTGAAGGAATTTGAGAATGAAGACTACTTAACTTTGAATTATAGAATTAACAAGCTCAAAGGTCACGAAGAATTTAAGAATAAGTTCAATGCCTTTATGGATAAATATGATATGAGAGCTGCCGGAGAAATAGACATGGCCAAAGATAGGTGGATAGAAAATCCTGAGCCTCTAGCAAAATCAATAATGGCTATTGTTAATACTTCAGAAGAAGGTATACACAGAAAAGAGTTTAAAGAGACCATAGAAAGGGCAAAGCAAGCATCTGAAGATCTCGTAAACGAAGTAGCTAGGTCCCATGGAAAGATAAAAGCAAAAGTAGTAAGAAGACTCATACGGGTTTTAAGAAACTTTTTGCCAGTTCGAGAACATCCAAAATATCTTATAATGAAACTCATTCTAATTTTCAAGAAAGCTTTACTTGAAGAGGCAACGGTATTGGTTAAAAAAGGTCATCTTGAGAAAGAAAGAGATATATTCTATGTAAGCTTTTGGGAGTTATATAAAGCAGTTGAAAACAATGATAGCCTAATAGAGATTGTTAACCTAAGGAAAGAAGAATATGAACACTTTAAAAAATTAAGTGCTCCACGTGTTCTAACCAGCGATGGTGAAGAAATCAAAGCAGGCTACAAAAGAGAGAATCTACCTGAAGGCGCCTTGGCAGGTATTCCTGTATCTTCTGGTGTCATAGAAGGAATAGCAAGAGTCATCACTGACCCTTCAAAGGCGTTTATAAACAAAGGTGAAATACTGGTAGCCCCCTTTACAGACCCAGGTTGGACACCACTATTTATTAATGCAGCAGGCCTAGTAATGGAAATTGGCGGTCTCTTAACTCACGGAACCGTAGTCGCTAGAGAATATGGAATGCCTGCTGTAGTTGGAATTACAGATGCTACGAAGAAAATTAAGACAGGTCAGAAAATAAGGGTAGATGGTAATGCTGGATTTGTCGTAATCCTTGAAGAGTAGGATGATTACAATGATTGGATTTGCAGGTCTACAGCTTGGAATGTTTGCTATGGTTGTGATGCAGCTCATACTGGCCACCGCATTGCCCTTCATTGTAGCAGAAATAGGAGGTGGTAGCATGTACAGCTGGGTTTTCTCTAGCTACATGCTGCTGGCTTCCCTTTGCTGCCACACACGTGGCAAGTGGCAAGTTTATTAATCATAATAGTTTGAAACTATTGGCATGCGCAGGAAAAATTCTTTTTTCACCCGCATTCTTAATAATCTCCCAGCTAACTTGAACTTTCTTTTCTCTTTCCGCTTCATTAAAACCTAATAATGGCAAATCGCCTGTAAAAACACCTACCCCCTCAATTACAATACTAATTGAATCTTCAGAATGACCTGGAGTATGAATAAAATAACCAGGAATACCAACTCTATTAAGGAATGCATTTTTATCATTTTGCATGATTATGTTTTTAGGATTAATAATTATTTCTTTAAATTCAGGAAACTTTTTTAAATTTTTATTGGCCTTTTCAATAAAGTTTCTTTGAATATCACTTATAATTAGTTCAACTCCATTTTGTTGAAGATCTTCAGCGATACCGCAGTGGTCTGGATGAAAATGTGTCACCATTACATGGCTAATATCTTTAGGACTTATGCCCTTTTTATTTAAGGAATAAACCAATTCCTATTTCTTCCTTTTGGATTTCTCTTCTGCCTTCTTTATATTCTCTACAACTCTAAATTTAGTTATCTCCCCTATTAATTTATAAGGAATTGGCTCTTCTAAAGGAAATCGTATTGACCCTTTTGCTCCTTTATATTTCGATAATTCATCTTTAAAGTTATCAATGCCACTAGGAGTTGGATATAATCCTATATGATTTTTGAAAGCTGCAAAATGAATCAAATTTCCATGAAGTACAAAAGTAGGCATTGCATAACTTATCTTTTCTTCGGCCTCCGGTGCAGCCTCTTTTATAACTTTTCTTATGTTTTCAAGTATTTCCTGAATTTCAGAAGGAAAATTTAAAATATATTCATCAATTGACTGAGGCGTAACTTTGTTTTCTTCCATGATTTTTCTCCTTTCATAAGTTCTTTTAGATTTATTAATATCTCATCTCTTATTCTAAATTTCTATTTTTATTGTACTATAATTTTTATTGTTTTACCCTAATTTACCTATAATATTTCTTATATTTTCATTTACTATTTAACTGCCTCCCACTCCATCCACCTGTGTGCATGCGTGTACATAATTTATTATGATTTTTTCTCTATTTTAGGATTGTCCACGTGTACGGTTCCCCTTACTTTGTATCGACTACTTTTTTAACAAGCACTAAATATTGTAACTTGCACAATATCCTTTTATAATAGTAAATAAGATTGTTAATCAAATTTATTATACATATGAAATAAGGAGTGATTTTAATGAAGCATGAATTCAATGCAATTATCAAACAGCATGAAAATTTAAACGCAGCTTATATTGAACCGCCCTTTGATGTTAAAGAGGTCTTCGGCTCTAAACGTGTTAAAGTGAAGGCAACTTTTGATGGTGTGGAATATCGTGGGTCAGTTGTAAATATGGGCGGCTGTTACATGCTTGGTCTTACACAGGAAATGCGAAACAAAATCGGAAAAGGATTTGGTGACGAAGTATTTGTAACCATAGAAAAAGATGTAGCGGAGCGCTCAGTGGAAGTTCCTGAAGATTTTGCCTCTTTAATGAATTGTGATGAAACTGCTGTATCAACCTTCAAGTCTCTTTCATTCACAGCTCAGAAAGAGTATGTCACTTGGATTACTTCAGCCAAGCGTGAGGCAACTAGATCGGAACGCATCACAAAATCAGTGGCTTTATTATCAGAAGGAAAGCGACTAAGATAAATATAAGAAAATTTAGTATTGTCATTATTTCAATTATTATATTTTGTAGGAACTGTTTCTGACAGTTCCTATAATTTTGTCATAGTATCAGCCTATCTTTAAGCATAGTCTAATTAATAAAACTAAAGTTACCATGCTCTAACCTCTTCCATTGTTTTCCCTTATATCGTAAAGATATTATTATACTAAATTAAATCTAACTCAATATTGTACTAAATTCGTAATTTAAATCATATTATTATATGGACAAGCCTCATTAAATAAATTAGTTTCAAAATTATAGTATTTTAACTTCTAGGAGGTGCATTGAAAATGATAGATAAATTGGCTCTAAAGCTTACCTCCTTCATTTGTACCGAAGCCTACAATAATACTAAAGACAGAGCAAGGATCCAGTATGGCTTAAGCATACTTTTAAGTGAAGGATTTAAAATTGTTTTTCTAATACTTTTTTTTAATACAATACATGTTCAGAAGTATTTCTATTTTTCTTTACTCATATTGCTACCAATAAGAGTGTTTGCTGGTGGAATACACGTAAAGGGAACTTTAAATTGTTTACTTCTAACAATTCTGATGTTTGTCTGCACCAGTGTGCTGACTCCCTTAATGCCAAGACTTCCATCAGTATATTATCTCCTTATGGGTATAGCTAGTTTTGTAATAGTTTTAGTAAGGGCTCCAATATGCAGTGTACGGAGACCTATAAAAGATAATAAAAAAAAGCTGCAGTATAAGTTTACAGCAGCTCTGTTTGTAGCTTCATGGACCATTATTTTAATGTTTTTAGAAATCACTTCCTATGTAAACTGCGGCTTCAGCACTATATTAATACAAAATATACAACTACTGCTGGTTAAAAAGCCGACGTTATAAACTATTTAATAATCTTATAAAATAAGGAGGACATTATGAAAAAATTAGTTAACAGTTTCAAAGGAAAATCAATGTTATGCACACTTTGCCTCACTCTAACTGCATCTGTATTTACATGGTACGGCTCCTTCCTCTTTCTTGGCGAACCTGAAATTCCAGAATGTCTCAAAGAAGAATAGTCACATATTTATGGCAATTTAATGCTGAAAATTGTATAGTCGTTTTCAAAGGATAGTTGAATTCTAGCTCCATAGGATTCAACTATCTTTTTTACATTAAACAGCCCATATCCGCGATTTTTTCCTACTTTAGTGGTATACCCTGCACTAAAGATCTTGCCAATATCATTAAATTCTATTCGTTTGCCTGTATTTCCAATTTCTATAATACAATTCTCTTCAAGGTAACCTATATTTAAGAATACTTTTTTCAAATCACTTTTTGAAGTTAAAACAGCGTCAAAAGCATTATCCACAAGATTGTTTAAAACCTCTGAAAGTTCATGATCCTTAAAAGGAAACTTAGAGCCCCCTTGAATAATATATTTAAACTCAATATTGTTTTTTGCAGCCTCATTTATTTTATTGTAGATAATGGCCGCTACCACTGTATTATCTATTTGGAGTACCTTCTCCATATTTTCTAGGGAAATATTAAGAGAATCTATATATTGTGTTATAGTTTCCTTTAAATTCTTTTCATCAGATACTTGAACTAGGCTGTAAACAGTATTTAAATGATTTTTAAAATCGTGCTGCCTGCTTCTTACATCCTCCAATAGCTTCGATATTACAGGAGAATATTTATGATATTCCTCCAGTGACTTTTTTATTTCATTATTTTTCATTTGATACTCAAGAAAAAATAAATTTGTCAGAATAAATATTACAGGAATGGCAAGATACAGGGCAATTTCATCCAAAAATTCATGTCTTTTAAAATTCCATATCCACTTTGCAGTAACAATATATATAAGAAGATTTACAGAAAAAAAGTATATTATAGAACTTTTCTGCCTAAAAAAAATCGTTAATTTTCTATAAGATACATATCTATACATACAAAAACTTAAAAACATGCAGATAAGGTTGGCTATGAGTAAATATATGAAATCATCCTTGGCCATAAATGCTGGAATAGACAATCTAAGTGTAATAATTATAACAAGTTGCATTATAGCAAAAATGGCCAAAACCAAACCGA
>JAJXYA010000384.1 GCA_021780795.1 Bacillota bacterium
AGTCCGTTCCTTGGAAGAATAGATGATATTTCAATGGATGGAATGGAACTCGTTAGAAATATTGCAGAAATATTTGCAATTCATGGAATAGAAACAGAAATAATTGCAGCTAGCGTAAGAAATCCAATTCATGTTATTCAAGCAGCACAAGCTGGAGCTGACATTTCAACAATTCCATATAGCTTAGTAATGCAAATGATAAAGCACCCATTAACAGACCAAGGATTAGAAAAATTCAAAGCAGATTGGGCAGCAGCATTTGGGAAATAAACCTTTAACAATGAATAGTTGACAGATTAAGAACAAACTGCTTCATAGTTTGTTCTTAAATTATAATTATACGAGGGAGGAATATAAAATGGATATAGCTAAATATATAGATCATACAATACTAAAGCCAGAGGCAACAATTGAAGAGGTAAAAAAACTTTGCAGGGAAGCAAAGGAATATAATTTTGCATCTGTTTGTGTAAATGCATGTTATACAAAATTAGTTAGCACTGAACTTAAAGGAAGTGATGTGAAAACTTGTGTTGTAGTTGGATTTCCATTAGGAGCTATGACTAAAGAGGCAAAGGCATTTGAAACAACTGATGCGATTAAAAATGGTGCCAATGAAATAGATATGGTTATAAATGTAGGAGCATTAAAAGATAAAAATTATGTTCTTATTAAGGAAGATATAGAAGCAGTAGTAAATGCTGCAAAAGGTAAAGCAATAGTTAAAGTTATTATTGAAACATGTTTATTAACTGATGAAGAAAAGGTTAAAGCTTGTGAAATTTCAAAGGAAGCTAAGGCTGATTTTGTTAAGACTTCAACAGGATTTTCAAGTGGTGGAGCAACAAAAGAAGATATTGCTCTCATGAGAAATACTGTAGGAATTGATTTGGGTGTAAAGGCATCAGGTGGAGTTAGAGATTACAAGACTGCTATGGACATGATAAATGCAGGTGCAAGCAGAATAGGTGCAAGTGCTAGTATTACCATAGTTAGTGAGAGTAAATAATTTTCTATGTTATAGGAAAGTTTAAAATTGTTAAAGATTAAAAGACTAATAAAGTCTAGAGCTAAAATTAGGGAATATCATAATTGACAATGCACAATTATGAAAGACTTACAGTTTTCCTAAAGAATATATATCTGTAGAAAAGTTGTAAGCTTTTTATTCATAATTGCCACAAGGTGCCCTAAATGGCATCCATTGTTAAACGTTAAGTGTTAATTATAAAAATATTAGAATTTTAAAATAAAAGAATATAACAATAAAAGTATAAAGAAATATAACAATATAAAAAGTTATAGTGATAATGCGATTTTGACCGGTATTATAAAAAATAAATAATGAAAAGTGAGGGAAAAAATGAGTAGAGAATTAGATAAAGTATCTATTAATGCAATAAGAGTGCTTTCAGCAGATGCTATTGAAAAATCAAAATCTGGACATCCTGGGCTTCCACTTGGATCAGCAACTATGGCATTTACATTATGGACAAAGATGAACCATAATGGAAAGAATCCAACTTGGGATAATAGAGATAGATTTGTATTATCAGCTGGACATGGTTCAATGCTTGAATATTCATTACTACATTTATTTGGATATGGAATAACGATTGAAGATATTAAAAACTTCAGACAAGTAGGAAGCTTAACTCCAGGACATCCAGAGTTTGGTCATACAAAAGGTGTTGAAATTACAACAGGACCACTTGGACAAGGAATATGTAATGCAGTAGGTATGGCTATGGCAGAAGCACATCTTGCAGAAAAGTTTAATAAAGAAAAATATAGTGTAATTGATCACTATACATATGCAATATGTGGAGATGGATGTCTTATGGAAGGAATTTCAGGAGAAGCATCATCACTAGCTGGAACTTTGGGTCTTGGAAAATTAGTTGTATTATATGATTCAAATAATATTTCAATTGAAGGAAGTACGGATATAGCATTTAGAGAAGATGTAGCTAAAAGATATGAAGCTTATGGTTGGCAAGTGTTAAAGGTTGCAGATGGAAATGATATAGAGTCAATAGAAGCTGCAATAGAAGAAGCTAAAGCAGAAGTTTCAAAACCTTCAATTATAATAGTTAAAAATCAAATTGGTTTTGGATGTCCTGCAAAACAAGGAAAAGCATCAGCCCATGGAGAACCATTAGGTGCTGAAAATGTAATTGCAATGAAAGAAAACTTAGGTTGGAAGACAGAGCCAGCTTTCTATGTACCAGATGAAGTATATACAAATATGAATGAACACATAGAAAAAGGTATTTCAAAAGAATCAGCATGGAATAAATTATTTAGTGAATATTCGGAAGCTTATCCAGAATTAGCTAAAGAATATGTTACATGGATGAGTGGCGAAATTGATAAAGAAGCATTATTAAAGAATGAAGAGTTCTGGAGCTTTGATAAAGAAATGGCTACAAGAGAATCTTCAGGAATAATGATAAATAGATTAGCTCAAATTATCCCTAACTTAATTGGAGGATCAGCAGATTTAGCTCCTTCCAATAAAACTTATATGGCTGGTAAGGGAGATTTCTCTGCAGAAGATAGAAGTGGACAAAATCTTCACTTTGGAGTTAGAGAACATGCTATGGCAGCTATAGTTAATGGTATGTATGTTCATGGTGGACTTAAAGTATTCTGTTCAACCTTCTTTGTATTCAGCGATTACATGAAGGGTGCTATGAGATTATCAGCATTAATGAATCTTCCAATAGCTTATGTTTTAACTCATGACAGTATTGGTGTTGGAGAAGATGGTCCAACTCATCAACCTATAGAACAATTAGCAGCACTTAGAAGTATGCCAAACATGGCTGTATTTAGACCAGCAGATTCAAAGGAAACAGCAGCAGCTTGGTATTATGCTGTAACTAATGGAACTACACCAACATCATTAGTATTAACAAGACAAAAGTTACCACTATATGATGGATGTCCTAAGAGAGCATTAAAGGGTGGATATATCCTTAAGGATTCTAAGAAAGAAACTCCAGATGTATTACTTATGGCATCAGGTTCAGAAGTAGAATTAATCTTCAAAGCAGCTGATGAATTGCAAGCTTTAGGTATAGATGCAAGGGTTATAAGTATGCCGAGCTTTGAATTATTCGATGTACAAGATGCAGCTTATAAAGAATCAGTTATGCCAAACTCAGTAAGAGCCAGAGTTGCTGTTGAAGCATTAACATCATTCGGATGGCACAAATATGTAGGTCTTGATGGAGAAGTTATTTCATTAGATACTTTTGGAGCATCAGGAAATGCAGAAATATTATTTAAGCAATTTGGATTTACTGTTGAAAATGTAGTTGGTAAAGTAAAAAAAATAGTGAATAAATAAAAGTTTAATGATAAATCCATAGATATATTAAGAGCTAGATCTTCTTTTTCTAAAAGTAAAGTTAAAACCTATAAAAAAGATATGTAAAATCAAAAGAAGCGTGTGAAATAATAGATAAACAAGTTAGAAAATAGAAAAATAAGAGTAGGGACTCAAGTATATTTGTGGATTTTTTGTTAATAAAAAATATATTATGAACTTAAGAATATGAGAGAAGGGATGATTAATATGGTTATTAAAAGTGTTATTGGTAAAGAGTTTAAAAAATATGGACAAGTATTAAAAAAATATGATTGCTCTGAAATAATTGAAAAGATGAAAAGTACACCATTACCAAGTGATGTAATATATGAACCATCTATAAAAGAGCTTGAAGACTTAAAAATTGCTGAAGATTTAAGAATAAGAGAATTTGGTGAATTACCAATTCAAATTGGATATTGTAATGGTAATAATTATATGCTAAATGCAGTTGAATATCATCGTTCATCTGAAATAAATATAGCAGTAACAGATATTATTTTACTTATAGGTTCCCAGCAAGATATTGAAGATGATTACTCATATGATACTTCAAAGATAGAAGCATTCATGGTCCCAGCGGGCACTATAATTGAAGTATATGCAACTACGCTTCATTATGCACCATGTAATGTAGAGAAAAATGGATTTAAATGTGTTGTTGTTTTGCCAAGAGATACTAATTTATCTTTGGAAAATAACATTGAAAAAGCTAACGAAGATGCATTATTATTTGCTAGAAACAAATGGTTAATTGGTCATAAAGATACTAATCTAGGTGCGCAAGGAGCATTTATAGGCTTAGTTGGAGAAAATATACACCTATAAAAAAAGCGCTTTAGCGCAACCAAGAACATTTTGATTTAAAAAAAAGTGCGAAGCACAATAAGGAACTTATTTAGCGAAGCTAAGAACATTTTGCTTAAATAAACTAAAATAAAAATTACTATAAAAATAGTAATTTAAAGCAGTTTATAATAATATTTTTATAAATTATTTTGTGAAAATTAGTTTATGAAAAGTATATTAAATTATAAAATATTTCAAATTTTGTGTGTATGAGAAATATATAAATTAATAAAAAGTGTGTCAAAAGAATTAAATTAAATGGAGGAATTAAAATGAATAATATACCAGAAGTAAAATTAGGAATTGTTGCAGTAAGCAGAGATTGCTTCCCAATGGAGTTATCAGTTAATCGTAGAAAGGCTGTAGTAGAAGCTTATAAAAAATCTAATGGTGATATTTATGAATGTGAAACATGCATTGAAAGTGAAAAACATATGGAAAAAGCGTTAGCAGAAGTTAAAGAAGCTGGTGTAAATGCACTAGTTGTATACCTTGGAAACTTCGGTCCTGAAACTGCTGAAACTTTACTTGCTAAAAAATTTGATGGTCCTGTAATGTTTGTTGCAGCAGCAGAAGAAACTGGAGACAATTTAGTTAATGGTCGTGGAGATGCTTATTGTGGAATGCTTAATGCAAGCTATAACTTAGCACTTCGTAATATAAAAGCATACATCCCGGAATATCCAGTTGGAACAGCTTCAGAAGTTGCAGATATGATTTCTGAATTTGTACCAGTCGCTACTGCATTACTTGGATTACAAAACTTAAAGATTATTTCATTTGGACCTCGTCCACAAGACTT
>JAJXYA010000148.1 GCA_021780795.1 Bacillota bacterium
TGCTGACAAATAGGAATACACACTAAAAAATATAAAATAGTATATTACTGACAGTCCTAAATATAAGAGAAATGCTTTTAAATACCCTTGCAATATCTGTGTTCCCAGCTGCCCTACAACGGAAGCGAAATAACATCCGAGTCCAATGGGAGCATAATACATAATAAGGCTTACCATTTTCATCATTATAGCTGTAGCTGAGTTTAAAATACTTTTTACTACCTTTCCTTTTTCACCAACTAGTGCAGTTGATATTCCAAATAATACAGAAAAAACAATTATTTGAAGCATATTGCCTTTTGAAAATAGTCCTGAGAAATCTCCTACTGTAATTGTGTTTACCAATCGTTTTGATAAAGACATGGCCTCAGTTTCTGTACCACTACCTCCTCCTGCGTTAGATAAAATAGTTTTAATAGCCTGTGAATCTAACCCTTTAGTTGGATTGAAGATCAAGGCTCCCACAATAGCCAAAACACCAGCTATCAATGCAGTAACTACAAAAACTATTGCAACATTTATCATTATCTTACCCAGTCTATTCATACCGCTCATGTTAGCTATTGCCGATGATACACTAAAGAATACTAAAGGTACTATTATAGTAAACATTAAGTTTATGAATATCTGTCCAAATGGTTCTAGTACTGTGGCCTTTGGACCTAAAATAACCCCTATTATTCCACCTAATAATATTGACAAAAGCAACACTAAAGACATTTTATAATTCTTTAAAAAGTTCCTCATATATATTTAACTCCTTCCAGTCTTAAAATTTAATTTCTCAATTGATTACTTGAAAAATATTCTTTTACTACTTCTTCATCACTAAAGTGCGTGGTTTCAGTCTTTAATATTTGATAATTTTCATGTCCTTTTCCTGCGATTATTACCGTATCACCGACTTCTGTAATATGAAGTGCTTTAAAAATAGCTTGCTTTCTGTCCTCTATTTTTTCATAGCTACAATTGGTTTTAGCCATTCCCACTTCAATGTCATTAATTATTAAACTTGGCTCTTCCTTTCTAGGATTGTCTGAGGTAATAATACAGTAATTGCTATATTTTCCTGCTATTTCACCCATTATTGGTCTTTTTCCAGCATCTCTATCTCCGCCACAACCAAAAACTAAAATTACTTTACCTTTAGTGATTTCCTTAACTGAGGTTAGTATATTTTCCAGTCCATCTGGTGAATGAGCATAGTCTACTATCGTTAAAATTCCTTTGCTGTTTGGTATAGTTTGAAATCTTCCTGGTACTCCACTAATTGCTTTAACGCCTTTAATTATGTCATCTAAATTTAACCCTAAGCAGTAGCAACTTCCAATTGCGGCAAGTGCATTATATACACTAAATTTTCCTGGTACATTAAGCTTAACTTCCTTAGTTTCATCATTATGAACAAGATTAAAATTTACACCACTGTTTGTATACTGGATATTTGTTGCTCTAAAATCACAGTCATTTTCTATGCCATAAGTTACGAGGTCACAATTTGCTGTGTCCATTATTTCAACTGCAGTTACATCATCTATATTTATTACTCCTTTTTTACACATTCCAAAAAGCTTTAACTTGGCATTTTTGTAATTTTCCATAGTTCCATGCTCTTCTAAATGGTCTTGAGTTAAATTTGTAAATATGCCGATATCAAATTCACACCCATAAACTCTATCTTGAGATAATGCTGAAGAGGTTACCTCCATGGCTGCATGTGTTGCCCCATAACACAGCATTTCTGCCAAGGATCCTTGAAGTTCAATGGAGTCTGGTGTAGTTGGGTTTAATTTATTAGTTTGCATTCTTTGACCAGCTACAGTATTTTCTATAGTGCCAATAATTCCACATTTAATTTGAAAATCTTCCAGGATTTTTGAAATAAAATAGGTAACTGAGGTTTTTCCATTAGTACCTGTGACACCAATAGTCTTTAGCTTTTCCATTGGATTTCCATAGTAGTTTTCTGCTATGTTAGCCATTGATTTTTTTGCTTCCTTAACCTTAATTACCGTAATATCTTCTGGTATATTGGCAATCTCATATTCTACAACCAATGCTATTGCCCCATTATCTATAGCGTCAAATATAAAATCATGTCTATCTATATTTCTATTTTTCACTGCAATAAAAAGTGAATTCCTGTCTACGTTCCTTGAATCCCAAGTTATATTGCACACCTCCAAATTAAGATCCCCCACTAATACCTCATGCTCTATTCCTTTTAATATCTCATACAGTTTCATACTATTTCCTCCTATTTCCTCCTACTAAACTCTGGTATATGTTTACCACTCATTCCTACTACTATTATATGTGTTATATTTGCAATTTTTATTGTACTTAATGCTTAATATCTTGCATAAAGTGCTATAATAAAATAAATTACTAATATCTGAGGTGCTTATATGAATAATGATATTTCTACAGAAAAAGTAAAGAGAGGCTATCTTAATGAAGATTTTCATTTTTTTAATCTAAAAGATCAGAAGAAAAATGAATTTGAATTTCACTACCATGACTTTAATAAAATAATTATTTTCGTCTCAGGAGAAGTTACTTACATAGTTGAAGGAAAATCTTATAAACTTAAGCCTTGGGATATATTGTTAGTTGGCAAAAATGATCTTCATCTACCAATAATAAGTGAGTCCACCCCTTATGAAAGAATGATACTGTGGCTAAATCCACTATTTTTAGAAGGACATAATAAAAATAGTTGTGACCTCCTAAGCTGCTTTCAATTGGCCTCTGAAAGAAAACTCAATCTTATTAGATTAAGTAGCAAGCATATAAATTCGTTAAAGCAAAATCTAGCTGACCTTGAAGAAGAGATACAAGATAAGGCTTTTGGTAGCACTATATTAAGAAATGCACTATTTCTTCAATTTATGGTAAAAATAAATAGATTATTTCTTGGAATGAATATTGATAAAAATATTGATGACATCAAATATGATCCTAGAATAGAAGATATTTTAAGCTTCATAAACTCAAATCTAGATAAGGATTTATCTATAGGTATGCTTTCAAAAGAATTTTATTTAAATAAGTATTATCTGATGCACTTATTTAAAGAAGAGACCGGCTATACCTTATATAGCTATATACAAAAAAAGCGGGTTATAAGAGCTTCTGATCTTATAAAAAGTGGCAGGCAGGCTGGAGAGGTTTGCTCTCTATGTGGTTTTGGGGATTATTCGAGCTTTGTAAGAGGCTTTAAAAAGGAATTTGGGCTATCACCAAAGCAATATTACAAGTCTAATATATAATTATCATTTTCGACGCTGCAATTTTAACTGTATATGTGCTATGATATATAAAAAACCGCATTGGTTTTACCCAATACGGCTATAGTTTCAATTAACTTTATTTTCTTAGTCTCTTAAAGTCGTTAGCACTTTTTAGCATCTTTTCAATGTTTTAGGAACTTCGGCAATTTTTCTAGCAAAGTCTAATGGTTCATCTATAAATTCAAAATGGATATACATAAGCCTTGGGCTTTCAATCTAGTTTATCACTCTGTATTAATTTTGAGCATAATCTTCTTTTGCTGACTAATAATTCTTCTTATACTTTTGTCAGAAAGATAGTATTCCTGAGCTAAATCTAAAATTACAGCACCTTTTATATATTTTAGATAAATTTCCGCATTTCTTCTTTTTAAAGTATCTCTTGAGCCGCTTTGTTCTCCCCATTTTTTTTGTTCTTCTTCTTTTCTAGGTATATATAAATATTCTCCATCCACATATTCTTGAATAATTTTTACTATATCAACAGGTAAAATATTGTATGCATTACTATATTTCATATCTTTACTCCTCCAAAAATTTATTTTTTGTCGAAGCAAAGACCAAAAAAACTGTTACAAAGCTACGTTTGCAACAGTCTCCATTCTTAAATAAAGAAATGAATGTATGAAATCATCTATTAAATCGCCTAATGCCGAATAATTGTACACCAATTAAAGCTCTTTAATATAAATCAAAAAGAACTTAGCGTGACCATATAATTCAACATCAGCTATTTTAACAAAATAATCTCCAAGCAAAGCATAGCCGATTTAGTTCTTATGGCCTTCGCAAGGAGTACTTTTTAATCCCAATTCACTTTTATAAATCATACAATTCATCCCTTTCATAAATGATAACCTTTAATTATATTAAGAAACAATATTTATATTATACTATCCTTTTTTCAAAATTTCAAATAAAGTCACAAGATCAAGGGTGAAAAACTTCTATGCTCATAATCATTACAGAATTATTTATTAGATTGAATGCTTATTTAAAACTATGTTATATTTACTTCTATAAATAATAAAAATTAATTTTTTAAAAAAGAGGTGCTAGATTTTATGAAAGTTTTTATTAAAAAACATGAATATAATTATATAAGAAAGCGCTTATATGATTTAAATAATGCCTTTAAAAGTTGTGTAGATATTGATGTTATTGAAGCTACTAAAGCATATAAACAACAGCAAATATTAAATATTTTCACAAATTTATCCGAGGAGGAAAAAGAACTACTTGATATTAGTAAACTAACCACACTCTTACACATTGATAAGTATTTAGAGGATTTGAATGAATATGTATATGGAATGCCAAGTATTACAAACGCACAAATTAATAGATTGTTTAAAAAAGAAAAAAAACTTAAATTACCAAGCCTAACTGCACAGGACTCAAAGAATGTATATTTAGGTTGGATTGATGAATCTATTAGAAAATTATTTGTAGCTTACAATATGAATGATAAACTTATAGGTATGGCATGTAGAATTACAACTTCTGCTTCCAACAACTCTCATTTATGTGTGCTTTGCAATCATGTAGGTCGTGAGAATGAAGTAGCCTTTGTTTCACCTATGTGTAAAACATCCAATGCTGGGGAAGGTGCCTACAAATCAATAGGCTTTGATATATGTTTAGATAGCAAGAAGTGCAATGAGCGAATTGCAGCTATTGACAACCTTGAGAAGTTTTTAAAGGATGTTAACAATATAAAG
>JAJXYA010000102.1 GCA_021780795.1 Bacillota bacterium
AGCTCATATGATAATTATAAAATGGATTACCTGCATCAGATAGACTTTTAGCCAAGCAACGTATCTCTTCTTTGCTAATCTTTTCATATTTATCTTTGTTTTGTTGTATCTTTTTTAAAACCTTTTCTTCTTTTCTTCGTATTTCAAGTTTCTTGTCTATAACAAAATCTTTTAATTCTTGTACCACTATTTCATATAAATCAGGTTCATTATTTTTAATCTTTTGTAGTTTCTGCATACGTTTTTGTTCATATTTTCTAAGCTTTTCTAATTCATTTTCTGTTATTGTCTTATAACTTATATCCTCCTGGTTATTAGCTAAATCTTTATATCCCATTAAAGTAATCTCCTTTATAAATAATTATTAATATTATCTATAAAAGATTTTACTTTTTTTATTGACTAAATGTAATATTTAATTGGTTCTATGGCGTTCTATAAAAATACATATTATCTGATTTGTGTAATATAGCTTTGATTGATTCTTCAGATTTGTAATATCTTTTAGAACTTTATAACTGTCTAATATTTTTAATTATTTTAGATATAAAAATACTCCATATACAGGAAAATAGTATTTTTGAATATTTACATATGCATTTTTATAAACCACATAAGGCTCTTAATATTTCATTTTAACTTATAAATGGATTACATAACAAATTTATATTATTATTTATTTATGTATTATACTTTGGGATAACTAACCTTAAGATTTTAGTCTTCGCATTATAGGTAATATAAAAGCAAAGTACATAGGTACATAGTAATACACTTCAGCTTTTTGATTATTGCATAAAAAACGCTGGTAATATGCTTAGGTAGATTAGATTAGAACAAAGTTCAAGTTTTTTCACAATATATAGGTTTATGTTTTCCTATAGTTAAAAACTACTATAAACCGTTTCGATTCAATGTATATAGCAATTATATATAATTTTTTATTGTGAGTTTATATAATAGAAAATACTGCTAATATTAGCAGTATTAATTATACAATCTTTTAATTCCAGCCTTGTAAAAAGTATTTTTTCTTCTCTTTATTATCCAAAACACTTGAACAAGCTTCCCAATTAACAGGTTTTATTTTATCTTGATACCTTATATCAAATGGGTGCTTTTCAGGAACAGCGTCTATTATTGTTTTAGCAGTTTCTTTATCATTAAGAGCTACATTAATCCATACATCTTCAAGTACATCTGGTAATTGTCCAAACATAGAATAAATACTTTCAAGCCTTTCTGATAAAAGTGAGTGAACTCTATCTTCAACAGAACCTTTATACCTCATATTGTAGATATACACTTTATCATTTACCTGTCCAATACGCTGTATTCTTCCTTTTCTCTGTTCAAGCCTTGTAGGATTCCATGGTAAGTCAAGATTTATAAGAGCACCTAACGTTTGTAAATTAAGACCTTCACTTGCAGAATCAGTTCCAACAAGCACTCTCAATGTCTTTTGCTTTACCATAGCCTTTATTTCCTCTTTACTTCTTCTCTCATATATTCCATCAGTAAATATACCCGACTTATCTCCTCCTGCATAAATACCAATAACTTCACCCTCTAAATCCTTCGATAGGTTTTCAGCTATCCAATGGGCAGAATCAAAGTATTGGGAAAATATAATACATCCTTTTTTTAACCAGCCTTCATTAACAAGTAAGTCATGTACTTTTGTGTATTTAGGGTCTCTTGCTTTGTTTTCTTCAAGAGTTTTAATAAATATAGTAAGACATTCAGCTTCTTCTTTGGTTAGGCTCTTAATTTCGTTAGTTTCATTTTCTTCCCTATCTTCTTCATCACTATCTTCATTATTTAATGAGCCACCCCAATTTCGGAGCATGTTCCTTGCAGTAGTCTCCCCTGCTATCATTGTGCTTCCTACCCTACGAAGAAGTAATGTCTTTAGGAAGCCTCCATTTGTATCAAGTCTCTTAGATAATAAGTCACAAAACTTTTCTGCATAATCATATGCTAATTGAAGATAATTAGTTATTGGAATAGCCTCGTCATCTTTTTCTCCCATGAGAACAACTTCAATTTTCTTTAAATATGTTTCTCCTGTTTCTGGATTTATCGTCTCTTCAAGATAATCTCTACGTCTTCTAACTATATGCCTTATAAACGGATTATTCTCTGTAAAGAAATTATCTTCTATAATTTTCCCTACTCTTGATTGGTCTGGTCTTTTCAATTGATGATAAATTTCAGGATTTATAACAAAATCTCCGTCTGTCATGCCTAAACTTCTTCTAATTACACCAAAAGTACGTTCATTTTCTTCTTTTGGAGCAAAGGGATTTCTAATCCATTCCCAATTTTCACTATCAAAGAAGTCCATTTTATCTTGTCCTGTTATAAGTTTCAAAGCTCCTTCAACATTAGTTCTCCATTTACTAAACCTATTACCTAATATTCCATCTGAACCTTGTGATAGTATGTTAAGTAAGTCCCATGCTTCGATAGGATAAAGCTGAACAGGAGTAGCTGTAGCTATAAGCATACTCTTTGTTTTAGTAGATATTTTAAGCAAAAAATCCATTAGGTTATTAGGTAAAGGCTTATGATTTTCTTTGCCATCTCCTAAATTAGTTCTCCTGGCTCTATGTCCTTCATCCACTATTACACATTCATACTCCATACTTAATAGATATGGAAGCACTTTTGAGTTAGCAGTAGCTAACCCCTGGGATACCAAACCAACTTTTCTTGGACACTTTTTTATTCCTGCTTCACCGATATTGGGGTATTTTAACCCTTCTTCATCTATCCATTCATGACCTGTCCATACAGCAGAGGGTAAATCAAGAAGGTATTTTAATTCTTCCTGCCATTGCCATAACAGTGTTTTAGGAGCTACAACAAGTATAGGCTTGTTACCGTACAGAGCCATCAATTGAGCCGACATAGCAAGTTGTATTGTTTTTCCCAATCCTACCGTATCCCCAAGAACAAATCTTGCTCCATAGGGTTTCTTGTGCTCCTCAAAGGCTAAATTAATAAAATATTTTTGATGTTCCCACAGTCCAAGCTCTTCACGATATACAGGAGATTCAACTGCATTAGAAGCAGGGTCGGGATTCTCTTTCCATTTATCAATAGAAGTCACTACTTTTCGTTCTGAAATTCTACCAATATCCTCAATTATGAAATTTGATAGATTTATTGCACAGTTGTCATTCCATAGTGCGTCAAATTCCTCCTGTACCCAATCAATGGACTCTTTTGAAGTATCTTCCCAAGCTATTTCATAATTCAGTTTCCAACCAGCGTATGTTTCATTGGCACTTCCCATAAAGGATGTTTTAGTACCATCTTCTAAAGTAATAACTCCTGCCTTTCCATGAATCAGCCCAAATTTAGAATTAGGGATTACTCTAACTTGCATTTTTCCTTCTTTAAGAAGTTCATAGAGTTTCTTGAAGCGACCAGAGGAAGAACCTATATCCTCTGGTCTGAAACCACACCATTCTCTTCTCATTGCATTTTGTGCAAGTTGAGCAGTCTCTACATCTTTAATATCAAGTTCTGAATTGCATATTACCCTTATGCACCCCTCCATACTCTCTATTGCTTCACCAGCTACCTCTAATATAGAGGCACTAAAATATCCAGCTATTCTATCGTAACCTTTTGCTCCGTTTAATCTCTCATTTAAGAAGGTTGTATCAAGCTTAGTTCGTCTTGACGAAAACCTATTAATCATAAATAATCACCTTCTTTACACACCATCATTTTTAATAACTTCTTTTAATAGTTTTGCATACTCTGATGATTTATTCCAATGTTCCATATGTTCCACAACTTCAAATTTTGATATATAATCAAGAATTTCAATTATTGTATTTCTCTGCTTCCAGTACATATTATCAAGTTCTGACCGTAGCCAGTTCTTTCCCTCTGTAGTGTCCTCTGCCTTGACTGATTGATATATAGCCATAAGTACATTTCTTGTAAGTGTTGAACCGAAGTTATCATTTTGAAGATAGGCATTTTTAAATTCCATTGGAGTTTTTAACCTAACATTATTGGCTTTAGTATTTTCAAATAAATCCTTATAATTATTTACTCCATATCCTCTTGCTAACTCTTGATAAGCACCCAACTGATATGACCTATTCTTTTCCAATTCTAATCCCTTAATATAGAACCTTTCTTCATTTGAGAGGAGTTTCCATTGGTATTGGTCAAAACCAGCAGGAATTAAATAGTCATATGCTATTTTTATAGACTTATTAATTATTTCTTCAATTGGAGATACCTCTTTTGAGCTTCTACTCTTTGAGAGTTCATACTGAATATCTATTCCCTCTATTTGCTTATATGTGGTCAATACCTTTAGTGAAGACGCATATGAAGCTAATAAGTAATCAGCATCGGTAAAATTAGTTTCATCGCCTTCATCAATAGCTCTCATACTGTCTATCTGTCTTTTTACTTCTGATTTTATTTCAGGGTATAAATCATCTTGGAAAGCTATTTCATCAGAAGTTTGTTTTTTAAGCACTAACAAAACAGTTCCCTTAACATAATTACCATTTTTCAAACCACCTGAGTCAGTTTCAGTAGCAATATTCCACGCACTTACAACTCTAAGTCCTGCTGACCAAAGTATCATTGTAAGTTCTGCCCAAACTTTAACATCCTGATGTGTAAACATTACTATCTGCATACCGTTATCAGGCATATGGTTAGCAAGATTCTTATATATTTCAATCATACTGATATTAAAGCTTTCCCCTGTACCTCTAACTGCTAATGCTCTTTTTGTATCTGCATACCAATCAGGAAATAACTTTAGCATCATCTTTTTATCCCAGGCAAGAAAAAATTCAGTAAGTTCATGGTAATTAACAGCGTCAGCATAAGGAGGGTCAGTAATCCATATATCAGCTATATTATTAATTTCACGAGCATCACATAGTTGTACTTTATTAGCACCTGTAAAACTGGTAATAGGTATTTTATAAAACCAACTTCTATCTAAACTTGATAGACTT
>JAJXYA010000430.1 GCA_021780795.1 Bacillota bacterium
TTAAGATGTTTTGAAATTAAAGGATTAAGGTAAATCTACATTTACTTTAATCCTTTTTTAATTTTAAAAAATAAGATAGCTTTTCAAAATCACTTATTACGAGATCGGCATCATTTGGAGACTTAAGATATCCATCTAAGGAGGTTCTGTTATTTAGAATTAGAATAAGAGTACAGCCCATCCTTTGATATTGCATATAATCATCTCTAAGAATATCTGTAAAAACTATAGTGTGTTTAGGAGAAATATTAAGTTCCTTAAATAAGAGTGCGGAATTATAAATAGGGGACAAGTCAGGTATAATTAATCTATCTCTATGATTAGTGGCTATTTGTCGTAAATTGCATTCTTTAAAGCAACTACTACAATTTAAGGACCTATTATAACTACATAAATTAGAGGACATAACTATAGGAACTTTATGATTTTCTATGAATTCTAAATTTTCATTGGTTATATTTGTAGTTGATAACAAAATTGAACTAGGGGTTTTATGCTTAATTGGAATATTTAAAGAAAAAAAATCGCTAAAGTCCCATGAATTGAGAATGGGATAAATTGAAAAGTTTTTGTATAGGTCTTTGCAATATTGCAATAAAAGATAAGTAGGGGTAATTATATTGTTGAAATTTGATGATATACCATGATTAGATAATAAATCAAAAATTTCTTTTCTACTTATAGAACAATTATGAGAAAAGTAATAGCAACAGCTCGGAGAATAATTATTTATGAATGTTTTTAAATTTTCATCAACTGTATTATTTATCAAAACTATTTCTTCTAAGTAAAAGATAAAAAAAGGTGAATCAGTAAACAATTATATCACTCCATATTTTATATTTTATAAAAATTTATTATTAGGTAAACTATACTACAATAATGGTGTAATGTAATTATACATAAAACTTATATTCTACACAATATGACAATAGAAAATTATTCATAAAGAGTTTACAAAATTTATCAAATCATATAAGTTGTATAGCAACAAGTTAAGTGGTATAATTTAAAAGTGTATATTTGGGAAGTATTAAAATGAATAGCGAGGATGAAAAATATGAAACTTTTTGATAAATTATTTGGTAGTTATAGTGATAGAGAAATAAAGAGAATAATTTCAACTGTAGATAAGATAGAAGCATTAGATTCAAAAATGACTAGTTTAAGTGATGAAGAGCTTAAAGCAAAAACAGAAGAATTTAAAACTAGGCTAAATAATGGAGAAACTTTAGAAGATATATTACCCGAAGCCTTTGCAGTAGTTAGAGAAGCTTCATGGAGAGTTCTTAATAAGAAGCACTTTAGGGTACAATTAATTGGTGGTATAGTGTTACACCAAGGAAGAATAGCTGAAATGAAGACTGGTGAAGGAAAGACGTTAGTAGCTACACTTCCATCATATTTGAATGCTTTAACTGGAGAGGGAGTTCATATAATTACAGTTAATGACTATCTCGCAAAAAGAGATAGAGATGAGATGGGACAAATACATGAATTTTTAGGTCTTTCTGTAGGGGTAATTATTCATGATATTGATCAAACTCAAAGACAAGAGGCTTATAATTCAGATATAACATACGGAACCAATAATGAATTTGGATTCGATTATTTAAGAGATAATATGGTGGTTTATAAAGAAGAGAGAGTTCAAAGAAAATTAAACTTTGTAATAGTGGATGAGGTTGACTCCATATTAATAGATGAAGCTAGAACACCACTTATAATATCTGGAGAAGGAGAGAAATCTACAGATTTTTATAAAGTTGCAGATTATTTTGTTAAGGGACTAGTGAAAGAAGAAGATTACACTATAGATGAAAAAGCTAGTGCTGTTATATTATCTGATGCTGGTATAGAGAAAGCAGAGAAGTTCTTCCATTTAGAAAATTATGCTGATGCAGCAAATATGAATGTACAGCACCATGTAGTTCAAGCGTTAAAAGCAAACTATATCATGAGAAAAGATAAAGACTACATGGAAAAAGATGGAGAAGTTATCATTGTAGACGAGTTTACTGGAAGACTTATGGAAGGAAGAAGATATAGTGATGGACTTCACCAAGCTATTGAAGCAAAAGAGGGCGTAAAAATTGAAAAAGAGTCAAAAACTCTTGCAACGATTACCTTCCAAAACTATTTTAGAATGTATAACAAGTTATCAGGTATGACGGGTACTGCACTTACAGAAGAAAATGAATTTAGAGAAATATACGGACTGGATGTAATAGTAATACCTACTAACATGCCGGTAACAAGAGTTGATAATGCAGATTTAGTTTATAAAACTGTTAAAGGAAAATATAAGGCTATAGTAGATGAAATAGTTGAAACTCATAAAATCAAACAGCCTGTGCTTGTAGGTACTGTGAGCATAGAAAAATCAGAATTATTATCTGAAATGCTGAAAAGAAGAGGAATTCCTCATCAAGTACTTAATGCTAAATATCATGAAAAAGAAGCAGATATAGTGTCTCATGCAGGAGCACTTGGCATGGTAACCATAGCAACTAATATGGCAGGTCGTGGTACAGACATTAAGCTTGAAGAAGGTGTTATTGAAGCTGGAGGACTCAAGATAATTGGAACCGAAAGACACGAATCTAGACGTATTGATAATCAGCTTAGAGGCCGTGCTGGTCGTCAGGGTGATTTGGGAAGCTCAAGATTTTATATATCCTTAGAAGATGACTTAATGAGAATATTTGGTTCTGAAAGGCTTCAAGGGGTTGTAGAAAAATTAGGCTTAACTGATGAAGATGCTATTGAAAGTAAAATGGTAAGTGGAGCTATAGAAAGTGCTCAAAAGAAAGTTGAAGGAAATAACTTTGATACAAGAAAAAATGTTGTTCAATATGATGATGTAATGAATCAACAGAGAGAAATAATTTATAGACAAAGAACGCAGGTCCTTCAAGGAGAAAACATAAAAGGGCAAATTGAAGAAATGATAAAAGATGTTGTTTTCTCAGCAGTTGCGTCCCATATTAGTGGCGTGGAAGAAAGTTTTGATGAAGAATTAGTAAAACTTATTAATTACCTTGAAGAAATATATCTTCCAAAGGGTATAGTTTCAATAGAAGAATTAGGTAAAGTATCTAATGAAGAAATTAAAAATACTCTTTTAGATATAGCTCAAAAAAACTATGCTGCAAAAGAAGAACACTTTGGTGAAGAACAAATGAGAGAAGTTGAAAGAGTTATTCTTCTAAGAGTGGTAGATAGTAAATGGATGGATCATATTGATGATATGGAACATTTAAAACAAGGTATTGGGCTTAGGGCTTATAAGCAACAGGATCCAGCTCAAGCGTACCAAATGGAAGGTAGCGACATGTTTGCTGAAATGATTGAGAACATTAAGACAGAAACTGTTAAGTACTTGTTCCATGTGCAAATAGAAAAAGCGCCTGAAAGAGAAATGGTTGCTAAAGTTACATCAACAAATCATGATGATTCAATTAAAAAGGAACCAACTAAAAAAGAAACTAAGCCAGGAAGAAATGATGATTGTTCTTGTGGTTCAGGTAAGAAATATAAAAACTGCTGCGGCAGAGGTTAATAGTAGCTTGCAATTTTCAATTGTTAGCTATAAAAGGGGTGAGCAATTAATTCTTGCTTACCCCTTTATATAATATACAGTCAAATAAATATAATGAAAGAGGTGCAATAATTGATAGTACAAATCGAAGAAGCCTTAAGAGAATTAAATATATTAAAAATCAATGTAGAAGAAATCAGGGTGTCTCTTTGACGTAACATCTATGGAAAAACAGTTAACAGAGTTTGAGTTTAAAATGCAAGAGACTAGCTTTTGGGATGATATATCACGCGCACAAGAAATTACTCAACAAGCTAAGGGAATTAAAGATAGAATTGACAGATTTAATCTAGTGATTAGTAGGATAGAAGATTTAGAAGTGCTCATCGAACTAAGTGAGGAGGAAGAAGATGATTCCTCAATATCAGAAATAAAGATGGAACTAAGAGATTTAACACATGACACCGATAGATTTAGGATAGAGATTTTACTATCTGGAGAATATGATAAAAATAATGCAATTTTAACGCTTCACACAGGTGCAGGTGGGAATGACGCTCAAGATTGGACAGAAATGCTTTATAGGTTGTATTCTAGATGGTGTGAGAAGAAGGGATATAAGATTGAAGTTTTAGATTACCAGCCCTCTGATGAAGCAGGTATTAAAGCAGTTACATTAAAAATAACTGGCGAGTTTGCCTATGGATATTTAAAGGCTGAAAAGGGAGTTCATAGGCTTGTAAGAATCTCACCTTATAATGCAAATGGCAAGAGACAAACTTCCTTTGCTTCTTGTGAAGTACTTCCAGAACTTACTGAAAGTCAAGATATTGATATAAGGTCTGATGATCTCAGAATAGATACTTATAGATCTGGAGGAGCAGGAGGTCAACATGTAAATAAAACTGAGTCTGCAATAAGGATTACGCATATACCTACAGGTATAGTAGTTCAATGTCAAAATGAAAGAAGCCAGCATAGTAATAAGGAAACTGCAATGAAGATGCTTATGGCAAAACTTTTAGACTTAAAGGAAAGAGCTAAAAAGGATAAAATAGAAGACTTAACTGGGGATTTAAAAGACAATGGTTGGGGAAGTCAAATTAGATCTTATGTATTTCATCCATATAATTTGGTAAAGGACCATAGGACTAATACGGAAATGGGAAATGTAGATGCTGTTATGGATGGGGATATTGATATTTTCATTGAGGAGTATCTTAGACAGAGCAGTAAATAGATTTAAGTGGCTATAAACTATTATAGCCACTTTTAATATTTTACTGACAGTCTTGACAAGGAGTTATAATTAGCGTAAAGTTTTAAAAGAGAACGGGGGTTTTCTAATGCAATATTTAAAAGATGAAGTTAGAACTAGTATAGTGAAAGAAGCCTTGAAAGAATTTAGGCGATTTGGCTATAAAGGGGCT
>JAJXYA010000420.1 GCA_021780795.1 Bacillota bacterium
TTATGATACAAGCTATAAATTTAAGAAAATCCATAAGAAATTATAAAGAGAAAAGTGTGTCCACTGAAGATATGCAAAAAATTAAAACTATTATAAATGAGGCTAAACCTTTGTTTGAGAATATACCGATGGAAGCATTATTAATTGAAGATGGTGAGAAAATTACCGCTACATTTAAGGGCCTTCTTAGTAACTATACAAAAGTAAAAGCTCCTCATTATTTAGCCTTTACTTCAGAAACTAAGGAAGGGCATTTAGAGAACATAGGCTTCATGGGTGAGGAAATAGTTCTTAAACTAACAGAGCTTGGAATTGGAACTTGTTGGGTAGGTAGTGCAATTAAAGAGGAAGTATTTAGAACTATAGTGAATGTAAAACCTAATCAAAACTATATAATTTTAATTGCTTTTGGGTATCCTACTGAAGAATTAAAACCAGTGACAACAAGAAAGAGATTAGATAAGAACAAACTAGTTACTGGCACTTATGAAAATCAATATGAAACTATAATACAAGCACTTATTGATGCTCCTTCTGCAGTTAACTCTCAACCTTGGAAATTATCAGTTAGTAGTAATAAATTTGACTTATATCTAGAAAATAAAAATATTTTAACGAAGAAAATGCTTAAAGAAATGAACCATGTAGATATGGGTATAGGACTTAGTCATTTATATAATTCAGCAATTGAACTTGGCTATAAAGTCGAACTAACGCAGACTTCTCATAATGAAATAGGCAATTCTGAGTATATTATAAGTGCAATTTTAAATAAAGGTTAATAAAAATAGGCAGTCTTACTTTATATGAAAGACTGCCTTTAATTTATTTCTACTTCTATATTATTCTACTATTATTAAATCCTTAGTATAATGGTTTATTACTTCACATCCATCTTCAGTAACTATTACCAAATCTTCTATACGAACGCCTACGTCCCCTGGCAAATAAATACCTGGTTCAATGGAGAAAATTTGTCCCACTTGAACTTTATCAGTATTAACGGAAGAAACATCACCGAAATCATGAACCTCAATTCCTATTGAATGTCCTAATCTATGCGTAAAGTATTTTCCGTAACCTTTTTCTGTAATATAATCTCTAGCTGCAGCATCTATATCACAAAATCTAACTCCTGGTTTAACT
Organism: Bacillota bacterium; assembly: GCA_021780795.1. The sequence continues at coordinate 1,147 of JAJXYA010000420.1, forward strand.
TTCTCAATTCCTCTTCTATTTGCTTCTTTAACAATCTCGTAAACTTCTCTACTATGATCTGATACGCTTTTGTAGAAAACAGTTCTAGTCATATCTGAACAGTATGAATTCATTTTACATCCTATATCAATAACTACACTATCTCCTTCTTTAACTGTTGAGTTGTCCATTTCATGGTGAGGATCTGCTGCATTTGCACCATAACCTATAATTGGATCAAAGGAATGTCCTTCAGTGCCCATTTCCTCCCATATGTCACCAAGTAATTTCCCCATTTTCTTTTCGGAATGTTTCTCAGAAACAAGTTTTATCATTTTATCCATAGCACTATCATTCAATTTAGATGCTTCTCTCATTAACTCTTTTTCACTTTCGTCTTTACACATTCTTACTGTATCAAGAATTTCAGATCCGTTAACAAATGTGCTACCACCATTTAGTTGCATTAGTTTTATTAAAAAATGAGCTGGCCAGTTTTTATCTATACCCATCGTCTTTTCTTTATCAACGTTTTTTGCAAGGATTTCTACTGGACTTTGAGTATCATTAAACCATATCTTTTCTACACCTAAATCTTCACTTATAGGGAATAATTCATTAATAAACAACTTATTATGCCCATTTAGGTTAATATACAAAGCAAGCATTCTCTCTCCAGAGTGTATCCATCTTCCTGTAAGATAAAATATAGCAGATGGATCCGAAACTATTATTTGCGGTATTTGCTTTTCCTCCATAATTTTTAGAACTTTGTTAAGTCTTTCCTGTATCATTAAAAATCCCCTCCTGAAATATTTTGATTACGTTTTGATTCCCTGCATTTAGCAGAGCACTACAAACTACTTTTCATTTTTATTCCCATTTTCTATTAACGGCATTTCAGCACAAAAGTTTCCCTCTTCTATAATTGGGGTTCCCTATTGTAGTAAAGAGAAATCTTCAGTATGGGTTTGTATCTCCTTCTGAAGTCGTTAATATTGCATCACCACAAGTGATACTTTAATTCAGGAACAATAATCAGAAAATTATATCATTTCTATTAATGATTTTATCATATAAATTTAACAATGTACATAATTTTTAAAGTATTACTGTAATTATTTAAGTGTCACTGTAATTAATTACATATAACAATGATTTATATGAGGCCCAACTAGAAGCATTTACAAACTAATGATTATTGTAATTAGTCTTATATTGAATAAAAATATTTCTTATGTTACTATTTAAGAAATATATATAACTACACCTAATAATTGGAGGAAATTCATGATTGATGAAATATCAGCAAAGATTCGTAACCTAAGGAAAGAAAAGGACCTAACTTTAAAAGATTTAAGTGAGAAAACAGGTCTATCAGTAAGCTTTCTATCTCAGATAGAAAATGGTTCTTCTTCTCTTGCAATTACTTCTTTAAAAAAAATTGCAGAAGCATTAAACGTTGAAATAGAGTACTTTTTTAAAACCCCAGAAATTCATAATTTTTTAGTAAAAGCAGATGAAGAAAAGTCATTTAAAATAGAAGGCTCAAATTCTGAATACGTAAGAATTAGCGGTGATTTTCCTGGAAGAAAAATCGAATCTATGTTGATCATTATTCCTCCTGAGCAAATGCACGGAACCAAATTTAATCATCCGGGGGAAGAGTTTGTTTATGTACTTGAAGGAGCACTAATTGTAAATCTTGCTGGAACCGATTATCTTGTAAAAGCAGGTGATTCAATACAATATCCTTCAACTATAGATCATTCATGGATGAACCCACTTAGCGAAAAAACAAAATTGCTTAGCATTGTTACCCCGTTAATTTTCTAAAAGATAAAAAGACAGCTATAAAAAAACATAGCTGTCTTCTTTGTTTTAATTTTGATATTTTAAAAATATAGTAAATATAACTTTTATTTGAAGTGACCTATGGCTATTCTGATTTTTCTTCTAAATACTTTACTTCCAAAAGCATCTTCTCATCATATCTTTTTCTTCCCATAAGCCTAAAAATAATATCCGCTTTTCTAAAGCCTTTATCATCTTTGTTATATTCCTTAAAAAGTCTTTTAATCATACCTTTATTTATATTAAGCAAAAGTACTAATTCCTCAATAGCATAAACTTCCTTTATTAAAATATCTTGTAGTTCTGTCTGCATGTGAAGCTTATACTCTAAATCTAATTTTCTATTCTTGTGTGGTCCGCTAGGTCCCCTATGATGCTGTGAGCAAAGGTATCTAAAGTTAAGTGGGAATTCAATGCCCCCTTGGCTTCTATAAACTATATGATGTTTATCAGCTGGGTTTCCACAGATTTCACACTTAAACAATGTTTTACCTCCTTGTAAAGTTCCAGGGTACAAAACAATTAATAATTGTTTTGTACCCTAAATCTTACTAAAATCTATGATTTCTACTAAAATTTAAAATCTTTAAATTTATCTTTCCATAAATCTCCTAAAGTTACACCCTGTTCTTCCTCATTATATTTAGCTAAATCGCCAAAGCCCTTATCTGCTGCCTCTTTAATACTAAGGCTTATTCTCTTATCTTTTTCATTTATTTCACCAATTTTGACTTTTACAGTGTCTCCAACCTTTAATACATCAGAAACCTTTGCTATACGATCCTCTGATATCTCTGATAAATGGACTAGTCCTTCTATTCCTGATTCAAGTTGTACGAAAGCTCCGAATTCCATTAATTTTACCACAGTTCCCTCTACTATATCATTAGTATGGTATTTGCTTGATATGTTATTCCAAGGATTTCCCGCTACATCTTTAAGCCCTAGAGATATTCTTCCCTTTACTTTATCAAAATCTAAAACATAAACCTCTACTTCATCTCCAACAGACACAACTTCTGATGGATCAAGAACTCTTTTCCAGGATAAATCTGAAACGTGAATAAGACCATCAATGCCACCTAAATCTACAAATGCACCAAACTTAGCGAGTCTTGTTACAACACCTTTTCTCTTTTCACCCTTTTTCAGTTCATTCCAAACTATGTCTTTCTTAACTTCGCTTTCTGCTTTTTCTATTACTTTTCTAGATAGAACTACTTTTTTGTTTTCTTTATCTAACTCAATTATTTTAACTTCTAAAGTTTTACCTTTAAAATCTTGTAGATTTTCCACATAAGCATTTGACATTTGTGAGGCAGGTATAAAGGCTCTAACTCCATCAACATAAGCTGTAGCTCCACCCTTTACTATTTCACTAACTGTCACCTCAAAAGCTTTATTTTCATCTAAAATTTCCTGGAATTTATCCCAAACTTTAATGTTGTCTGCTCTTTTTTTAGATAAAAGCACATTTCCTTCTCCATCATTAACTTTCATTATATATACAAAAATTTCATCATCAACCTTTACAACATCTGCAGGATTTATATCTTTTTCATTTGAAATCTCTTCTTTTGGTATAATTCCATCTGTCATAAAGCCTATGTTAACAAGCGCTTCACTTTCATTTACAGAAATTACAGTTCCTTTAACAATGTCCCCACTGTTAATATGCACCATAGATTCATCAATCTTATCCATCATATCATTCATGGAAACTTCATCTCTATTATCTGTTGTCATATAAATACACTCCCTCTTATTACATAATTATTATCTCAGCACATTTAAATAAATAACAACTCAGTATGCTAGTCTATTTTCATGTACCTAAACCATCTTTGAATTACTTATATAGTTTAATTTTTATATTCTATAAATATTCATCCAAATCCTGCTTATTTTCAAAATACACTTTTTTTATATCTAATTACTTTACACCTGACCTATGCATAAGGTCATACCTTCAAAGATCGG
>JAJXYA010000188.1 GCA_021780795.1 Bacillota bacterium
CATATACCTTTTGTAGAAAGGTTTTTGTTTCTTTTCGCATGCAGTTTTCTTTTGATACTAAAGGATAGTATTCATTTAAAGAGGCAGCTTTTTTTATGCCAAGAGCACCTTTTTTCACTAAACGACCGATTAAGGTCTGAACTGTTTTGGGATTCCAGTCCGTTTCCAGTTTTAATTCTTTTGAAATAGCAGATGCAGTTAAGGGTGATTCTTGCCAAACAACTTTCATTACTAACCATTCTGCATCTGTAATTTTAAATGTGATATTGTCCATTGAAAATGCATCTCCTTACAATTGTAATCTAATTACAGATTACAATTGTAAGGAGAAAATGTCAAGTAATATTTCTTTTGTTCATAGGGGATAAGTATTATCCCGTAATATGGGCAAAATAAAACTAGTTGATAAACAAACATAAGAAATTTACATAGGTGAATACAAGAAGCTTTTCAATTTGATAATGAAACCGCTAATTAAAAGTATTAAGCCATGGAGGAGATAAAATGAGTTTTAAGATTATTGCAGACTATCACACTCATACTAATATTGCAAAGGGACATATTCCCTTATTAAATATTATTATGGGGGAACATGCAAAAGGAAGTATTGAATCCAATGTTAAAGCTGGAATAAAAAGAGGATTAAAAGAAATTGCCATAACAGACCATGGCTATAAACATATTACCTTCGGCATGAAACTAAATCAATATGAAGAATTACGTAAATTAATTGATGATCTTAATAAGAGTTCATTATTGAAGGAGAATGACTTTAAGATTCTTCTTGGAGTAGAAGGTAATATTGTTAATAAAAAAGGGGATATAGATATTAAAGATGAAGTAATTGATTACCTGGACATAATTTGTGTGGGTTATCATCCTGGAGCAGTACAAAATCCACTTTTATTGTGGAATTATACAGAAGCTGCAATTAATGCTATTAAAAAATATGAAATTACCATCTTAAATCATCCTTTAGAGCATGTTAATCCAGATATTATTGAAATTGGAAAGGTTGCTGCTCTAAGAAATACTGCTTTGGAAATTAACAGAAGTCATAGGAATATGGATATTGAAACAATAAAAAAGTTAAAAAATATGGGTGTTAAATTTTCATTGGGAAGTGATTCACACAAATCAGAGGATGTAGGGTATTTTGGTAAAGCTTATAATATTGCAGTCGAGGCAGGCCTTACAGATGATGATATTGTTAATGCTGATGGAAGTGCACATAGATCAATGAAATTATTAAGAGATTAGGTTTGCTAGTGGTAAGGTTATATTCATTTTATGTATAAAGGATTGTAGTAATATTTAAGGCATTAGAGAAGTGTGCTCAAAGAATGTTTAATATCAATGTTTAATGTATATACTACAATTATTAAAACAAAACTAAAAAATAAGAAATCAGGTGATCTAAATGATATACATATATAATTGTTATGGAGGAACCCACTCATCTATTTTAGCAATTGCTTATCACTTAAAAATGCTAGATGAAACCAGAGAACCAACTAAGGATGAAATATTGCAATTACCTAACTTCAATAAGTTAGTATATGGAAATTGTGGAGAACTTTTTTATTATGGTAATGATGAAGAGGGCAACAAAGTCTATGCTGTAGGTCGGGGACGTTCAAAGGTTTTAATTCCAGGACTATTTAATTTATCTTCCATGCTTCATAAACAAGAGGTATTGGAAGAGAAAATTATATTTTCCAATACCTCTCCAACTGTTCCATTACCAATGACCTTTGGTGGATTCTTTTCTAGGTGGCTAAAAATTGATTTTATAGGAGTGCCCTTGCTTATAAAGGGAGCAAAACAATCCTACAAGGAGATTATAAAACTTGTAAATCACACAAAGAAGTCAGCAAATGAAGATAAGTCAGGAGTTATGATTTTAGATAATAAGCAATTCAAGAAAAAATGATTTTTAACTATTATACGGGTTACATCAACTAAAAGTTGATGTTTACCAATTATATAATTACATTGTATAATTACAAAATTAAATTATAACTAATGCCTAACAGTGCAATGATATAATATTTTACAAAATCTATAAATGCATTTTTAAAAAAGGTGGCAAAATAAATTTGCCTCCTTTTTTGCCTCTTAGCAAGAAGAGTACTTCCAATCATGGTTTAGCATCTTGGGTGAACTTACGAGAATTGAGAATAAAATGGACAATCTATAGTTGAGGATAACTGTATCATAAGTAAGCTCATAAAAGGTTCTTATTGGAAGTCCATAAGTATATGTGATATAATTAGAAGTCTAGTGACCATTTTGTAAAGTATGTGCTCGGTTGTAGATCTGGGCATTTTAACTCAAATACTGTACAAGATGGAGTTTAATTAAAGGAGAAAAAGGATTGTTTGATATAAAGTTTTTGAAATTCGTATTAGTAGGAATAATAAATACTATATTCGGCACCGCAATAATGTTTTTGCTGTATAACTTAGCTAACTTCGGCTATTGGGGTTCTTCTGCTGTATCCTATATATTAGCAAGTATACTAAGTTTTTTACTTAATAAAAATTTCACTTTTAGAAACAGTGAATCTACTGTAAAAACAGCATTAAGATTTACTGTGAATATTGCTGTTTGTTATTTAATAGCATATAGTATTTCAAAACCAATTGTAAAAGCTATACTTTTGAATACTTCCTTATCAAAGAGTATAGTCGAACAGGTTTCTATGCTGTTAGGAATGGCTCTGTTTACTATGCTGAACTATGTAGGGCAGAGGTTTTTTGCGTTCAAGGGAAAATAATTTAAGGCTGCCTGAGTAGGCAGCCTTTTGTGATTTTTATAAAATTGAAATTTCTCTTTTGATTATTCTCTATGGAGGCTTGCCATCACTTTGGTCAAAAGCCCATGACTTCTGCTTTACTTAATAAAGAGATCTTTACTGCTCTCAATTTCATCTGCAACAATATATCTTGGCCTACATTTAACCTCTTCATATATTCTGGCAATATAGGTGCCTATAACTCCAAGACTTATCATTAAGCAGCTTCCAATAAGGAGAAGTAGCAGAATAACTGTTGTGAAGCCACTCAAAGCCATACCCGAAAGCTTCATGTACAAAGTCTGGATTCCAAGTACCAGCGCTCCAATAAGAAAAAACACTCCCATAAAAGTAACTAATTGAAGCGGAAATGAGGAAAAGGAAGTAATGGCTTTAACTGCAAGGGTAAAGAGATTAAAAAGAGACCACTTCGAGACTCCTTTTGTTCGCATTCCTACATTGAAGGGGATACTTATCCGATTATACCCAACCCAAGCTGACATTCCTCTGAAGAAGGTACCTCTTTCATTCATGCTTCGCCATGCTAGTATAACTTTTTTATCTAGTAGCTTGAAATCTGAAGCCTGCTGCATATTAAATCCTGAAAGCTTGCTCAGTGTTTGATAAAATAAACTAGCTCCGACTTTGTTAATCATGCTCTCATTTCCACGTAAGGCCTTAACGCCTTCCACAACCTCATATCCCTCATCCTTCCAAAGCCGAATCATCTCAGGTATTAATGTGGGTGGGTGCTGCAGATCAGCGTCCATGATTATACAGGCATCTCCCTCTACAGCTTCCAGGCCAGCACAAAGTGCTGCCTCCTTACCAAAATTCCTGCTAAGCCTCAAGGCTTTGATACATGGAATTTCTTCAGAAAGCATTTTAAGTCTAACCCATGTGCCGTCAGTTGAGCCATCATCAACTAGCAAAATCATATATTCCATGCCTGTCTCTGCTAAACACTTTCTTATAACACTGATATTTTCACAAATCTGGCTTTCTTCGTTGTACACCGGGATAAGAACTGTAATAAATGATTTACCCATTGCTATTTAACCCCCTTTCTCAGATGTTTAATTGTTGAAACCATGATGCCTGACTTTTTTACGAAAAGGAAAATTAGTATCAAAGCGGATAATAGGGTAATCATAAGGCCCATAAAAAGTTTTTCTGGAAAAAACCACAGCTTTATCTTATGTGAGCCTTTTAACAGTTCAAAGCTGAGCAAACTATCATCCACAGCCTGTGTTTTGACCTCCACATTATCCACTTTCACGTGCCATCCCTTATCAAAAGGTATGGACATTACCATAAGGCCATCACTTGCTACTTTCACCTGACCAAGGATGCTGGTATCCGTAAAATTTTCTATGGTCATTGAATTTTTGCGGATAAGAGACATTGCTTGTTCAAAGGCTGGTATATTCAAACTGTAGGAATATACTTCAAAACTACCTGTTTCGCTACTTGACTTATCAAAATTAATTTGCAGCTCTGCAGAAGATCCCGCCTTGCAAAATCCAAGATTTATGATAGTGGAGTGCTTTGAATTAAATTCAACCTTTTTGCCATTGACTGTAACAAATCCACTGCCTTTCATATCAGTGGGCGCCTTATAGTAAAGGTAGACTTGCCCTCCTTTATCTATTGGAAAATCAATACGTGCTGTAGAGGTGTCATCCTTATTAGCACGCTTAAAGTTGTAGTACTGTGTGCCCTCACCGCTAAAGTCAAGATTATTCTGAGTTCCTTGCTTTTGGTCAAAAGGAATTAGTACATTCGGTACGCCACAAATAGCTTCTAAAAGAAGATTCTGAGTTTCAAGTGGATTGGACCCAGAGCTACTTTTGAATTTCTTTAGCTCATAATTTGATTGAAAGCCCAGTGGTAAAACATAAGGGTTTGTATAAATCTTTAATTTATCGTTAGTTGTAGTTTGCTTATACAATTTTTCCTCAATGGCTACGTTCCGATAAATCAGATATTTGATGCCGAGAAGAGAATCCAGTATTGCTGTGGAACCCTCGTATTTATAGCTGTTAATACCGTTGCTAGAGTACCCGAGGTTCTCAAGCATTTTTACAGGCTTCTCGGAGATAGTAGAAGAAAAAATCGATAGACCAGGATAGTTATATAATGCAGGATC
>JAJXYA010000409.1 GCA_021780795.1 Bacillota bacterium
TATTACAAATATATATAACAAAAATGAGCATAATTATAAAGGTAGCGTACAATTTGATGGAGAGGATAGCTATCAAAGAGTGGAGATGTTTAATGAACGTCCCAATATTGAAGAATTTTATGAAGACGAGAGAGATAACGATTATGTAGATCCAATGGAAAGAATAAGCAATGAGCAATATAAAAATCAGCTTCCAGATTAATATTGACTTATTTGTTTTTTTCATTTACCTTATATTTATAAAGTGAATTGGATTAGGTGGAGGAAGTTAATTAATGGAATTAGTATTTATATTATTAGTAATTGCCCTAGATAGATTTACAAAAATTTGGGCATTTAATCATTTGTATATGAATAACAATATAGTAATAATTAAAGGTTTTTTTGAGTTATCATATCTTGAAAACAGAGGTGCTGCTTGGGGAATATTACAAAATCAAACTATATTTTTAGTAGTAATTAGTTTAATAATTATATTGGGAATAGTAGGATTTTATATAAAATATAGACCTAAAAGCCTAATGTTAAGATTGAGTTTAAGTTTAATTATAGGTGGAGCGCTTGGAAACATGTATGATAGAGTCTTTAATAAATTTGTTATAGATTTTATTTATTTTCACTACAACAATGTTTACAGCTTTCCTACCTTTAATGTTGCAGATATGAGTGTAGTTGTTGGAACCTTTCTACTTGCTATATATATTTTAAGGAATGAAAAAGATGGAAAAAATTCAATATGAGATCGATAAAGAAGATGAAAATGTTAGACTAGATGTATACCTTGCAAAGATGTTGGAAGGAAAATCAAGAAGTCATATCCAAGAAATTATACAAAACGGTAATGCTTTTGTAAATGGAAAAGTTAAGAAGAGTAATTATAAGTTAAAATATAAAGATAATTTACTCTTACAAGTTCCACAAAATGTTGAGCTAGATTTAAAACCAGAAGATATAAAGCTAGATATACTTTACGAAGATAAAGATATTATAGTAATAAATAAACCTCAGGGAATGGTGGTGCATCCTGCTCCTGGCAATTATACAGGGACTCTTGTGAATGCACTTCTTTTTCATTGTAAAGATTTATCGGGAATAAATGGTGTAAATAGACCAGGAATTGTTCATAGGATAGATAAAGACACAGCAGGTGTATTGGTAGTAGCAAAAAATGATTTTGCTCATAACGCTCTTGCAGAGCAGCTTAAAAATCATTCTATGACAAGAGTATATAATGCTATAGTGGAGGGAGTCTTAAAAAAAGAGGAAGATACTTTAGATTTTCCTTTAGGAAGACACCCAGTAGATAGAATAAAAATTTCAGTTTTAAAAACTGGGAGAAATGCAGTGACTCATTATAAAGTTTTAGAAAGATTTAAGGCAAACACTTTTATTGAGTGCAGACTGGAAACAGGGAGGACACACCAAATTAGAGTGCACATGGCTCATATTGGACATCCACTTGTAGGAGACCATGTTTATGGATATAAAAAACAGCGATTTAATTTATCTGGTCAGCTTCTTCATGCAAAGAAACTTGGTTTTATTCACCCTACTAAAGGTGAATATATGGAATTTGAAAGTGATATGCCAGATTATTTTAAAAAGATTTACTTTTTATTAAAAAATGAGGGGTGTAGTAATGGAATTAAAGGCCATATTGTTAGATGAAAAAGCGCTTCAAAGAACCTTAAAAAGAATTACTCATGAAATAATTGAAAGAAATAAAGGAACAGAAGATATAGTAATGGTGGGAATTAAAAGAAGAGGGGTTCCTCTTGCTAAAAGAATAGCTAAACAAATAGAAAGCATTGAAGGCGTTCAAGTTACAGTTGGAAGCGTAGATATAGCTCCATATAGAGATGATATAGTTATGTCTAATAAAGAAATGCCAAAGGCTGAAATGGTACTAGATATAGACATTAGCGATAAAAAAGTAATACTAGTAGATGATGTTTTATATACAGGTAGAACTGTAAGAGCAGCAATAGATGCTCTAATAGATTTTGGAAGACCTAAGATGATTCAACTTGCAGTAATAGTAGATAGAGGTCATAGAGAAATACCAATACGTGCAGATTTCGTAGGGAAGAATGTACCAACCTCAAAAGAGGAACTTATTTTGGTAAAGGTTTCTGAAATAGATGAAAATGATTCAGTAAGCATATATGAGCTGTAAAAAATTGCATAGCAATTTTTTTACAGCTTTTTTGGTATAATATTAATGGTTTTATTAGTATAATAAATGACCATTCCTGGTTTGCCTCCAGAAGGCTTCTTAATATTTTTGACTTCCGTATAGTCTACAGGAACATTGATAGAATGTTTTGCCTTGCTGTAATAGGCGGCAAGTCCAGCAGCTTCTTCTAAAGTTTTATCTGGTATATTTCCATTGTTTTTTATAATAACATGAGAACCAGGTATATTTTTTGTATGCATCCAAATATCCCTTTTATCTGCAAATTTTAAAGTTAAATAGTCATTTTGAAAGTTGTTTTTTCCTACATAAATATCAATACCATCGCTAGAAATAAAGTGGTGTGGTTTTGAAACCTTTGCTTTCTTATCTTTATTTTTTTTATTAAATTTAATGTAGCCTGTCTCAATAAGTTCCTTCTTTATTTCTTCTATTTCTTCATAAGTTTCACAATTAATTATATTTGTGAGTACAGATTGTAGATAGTTTATTTCTTCATTGTTGCTTTCTAGCTGTAAAAGGGACATTTCTTCTGTCTTTTTTAGTTTTACGTATTTTTTGTAGTAACTTTGAGCATTTAATGAAGCACTTTTATTAGGATTAAGCTTTATAGAAACCATATCTAAATTTTCGCTATAATAATTTTGAAGCTCGATTTTATCAAGTCCTTTTGTAACTGCAAAAATATTAGCGGTAATAAGCTCTCCAAATAATTTATATTGTTCTTTATCTTCACATGCTTTAAGATTATTATTTAATATTTCTTCTTTCTTGTTACATCTATCTATATTTGTATGAACTATCCTTTGAAGGTCAACACTATGATTGTTTAATCTATCGTTTTTATCTTTTTCAAAATAAAAGTATTCTATTAGACTAGAAGCATTTTTAAACGTCTTTTCTGAATAATTTTCAAGATGCTTAAGATTTACACAATAAAATTCTTTAGCATCACCTTCCAAATAGTAAGCTGCAAAATTAAAATGAGCATTTAAGATTTTATCAAAAAAGTTTTTAGTAAAGGCATATAAATCTTTATCATTTTCAATGCTATATCTAAAATAGATTTCTTTAGATAACGGTTTACTTACGCCTGTAAAAAGTTTGAAAAACATTTTATCGTCAACAGATACAAGGTCTGTTTCAATTTTATTGTTAAATTCTAGTTTGCTAAATTCAAAAGGGCTTAATTTTTCACTTTTAGGTGGAAATATATAAGGTATACCTGGGTATATAGATCTATATCTGTTTACCTCAGGAGTAATATGTTTTATTGAATCCATTATAAGGTTGTCTCTTTGTCTAACTAAAGTTATGTTGCTGTGCCTGCCCATAACTTCTACAATTAACGAATAAACGCTGTTAAAGCCCATTTCATCAGAACTTTGCACATCGATAATTATTATTCTATCTGTAGAAACTTGTTTGATATCGATTATTCTGGAGTTTTGCAAGTATTTTCTCAAAATCATACAAAACATTGGCGCTTTTAGAGGGTTAACTTTATTATTTTCAGTTAAATGAATTTTTGGATAACTGGAACTAGCACTTATTAATAACTTGTAGTTTATATTGTCTTTACTTCGTATAGTAAGAGAAATCTCATCCTTTTCAGGTTGATTTATTTTACTAATTTTTCCACCATTGATTTTTTCTTTTAATTCACATACGATGCTGTACATATAAATTCCGTCTAAAGCCAAATCTATCATTCCCTTCGAAGTTTATGCTAAATTTTAATTGAACTTTTTGTAAAAATAGTATACATTAACGTTTATTTTTATTATGATATTGTTATAGAAACAAAATGATTATAACATGTTTATAATTTAAAATAAAGTTTAGGCGTAAATACAAATCAAATGGAAAGAGTGATAAAATGAAATTTGTTAAAATGCAAGGTACAGGAAATGACTTTGTTGTTATAGATGATAGAAATAACTTATTTTTAGGTAAGGAAGAGGGTTTAGCTAAAAAAATTTGTGATAGACGTTTTTCTGTAGGTGGCGATGGTATTTTATTAGTTAGAAATAGTAATAAAGCGGATATCGAAATGGTAATATTTAATGCAGACGGTTCATACGCTGAAATGTGCGGCAATGGAATAAGATGTTTTGCCAAATATATTTATGATGAAAAAATAGTACATAAGTTAAAAATAAGCATTCAAACTGGTGATGGAATAAAGATAGCTGAAATAACCGAAAATAATGGGAAAGCACAAAATATAAAAATTAATATGGGTATGCCAAGCTTTGAAACTAGCAAAATTCCTGCTTTAATTGATGAAGAAATAATAGATTACGATTTAAAAGTTGAAGATAGGAATTATAAAATTACTTCAATGCTTATGGGAGTGCCTCATACAGTTGTAATTGGAAAGTTAGATGAATTTGCCATTGAAGAAGGCAGAGCGATAGAAAAAAGTAAAGAGATTTTTCCAAGGGGTACAAATGTAAATTTTTGTGAAGTGGTTAATGGTAGTTACATTAAGGTTAAAACTTGGGAAAGAGGAGCTGGTGCTACCCTTGCTTGCGGAACCGGATGTTGTGCTGCAGCAGTGGCCTGCAATAAATTAGGATTAACCTCAGCCAACGTGGATGTAGAGGTTCCTGGTGGATCTTTGCATATAGATATAACTGAAACTTTTGTATATATGACAGGAGAGGCTAAGACTACTTTCAGTGGAGATGCAGATGTATAATGAAAAAAGAAAAATTGACAACATGCGTATCGTTACTAATTATA
>JAJXYA010000034.1 GCA_021780795.1 Bacillota bacterium
AGTAGAATATGCTACACTACCTAATGAGCCAATAGTTGTGGCATTAGTACCTCCATTTGCTATACCCAAAGTTCCACCTAGGACTATGGCTCCTGCAGTAGGTGCATTGGGAGTAAACCCTGTAGTGCCAGCAGAAAAGGTGCTAACACCTGCACCTCCGACGGCTTGCCATGAAGGAGGAAGAGGGGCATTACTGGTCCACACCTGACCAGCAACCCCATTAGAGGTAAGTATACTCGTACCATCAGAATATATAGTACCAACTCCAGAGGGAGTTAGATCTGATATCGATACATCTGCAGAAAAAACCTTGTTAGAACCATCTAACTGGAGAACCTTGGAAGCGGTAAGACCAGGAAAAAAAACATTGTTTAATACAGATCCAATATTTACATTTCCAGAACCTTGATTTCCAATATCTACGGGAGCCGAGATCTCTTTGGCAGACATTATAATAATGTTAGAAAAAAATCTAGTCTAGAAATATTTTTGCACCTTTTTTACTGGCGTAAAAAAATTGTATTGATATATAATAATGTCGGATTGTGTACGATCATCTCAATTTAATGTACAAGATAGTTTTTGGATCGGTTCATATCAGCCTGTGGCAGCCATAACTAGTGCTCAAGATTGTCAAAATTATGCAATGACTCTACCAGATCTATCTGCATGGTATTATTCTAACGGGTTGTGTAATATAGCCTCTACCTCGAATCTTGATTCCCCTCTCACAAGACGATCCCTTAACGGAGCTGTTGGGGGAATTATAGTATGTCAAAATACCCGAGGATTTTGGGGGACCTTGATCATCTTTTTAATAGTAATATTGGCTATTGTAGCCCTATTCTTTTATTTGCGAAAATGCAAATGTATAATGCATTAATTCTTCAAATTACATAAAAATCAATTTTTACTAGGTAAAAAGTATCTAGGGCATCTTTTTATACCGCTCTGCAAGAGCGACAAAGATTTCAAAATACTTAAAAATTATATCTATATTTTCTGTTGAAATATGATCTTGGGTAAACAGGGTTGCCATTCTATCAATCTTGTTCTGAGGTAGGCCCATAAATATAGAAGTTCGTTGTTCATAAAAAAAACTGGCATCTCGCTTATATATCTGTTCTTTGAACGGAAGAACCTTTTTTATAACATGTTTCATATATTCTTCCTTGTTCAACTTTGCAAACCAATAAGTGACCACTGTAATATCGTCCTTTTCCTGTTGTTCACTCAGAATATCTTTCATATCGCGAAGTAAATCATTTATATTTGATACAAGCGCATTCAGCAGGTCATATTTAGACATTTTATATAGTTGCAATACTTTTAAAAGCAATCAATTTTTTTATTGGCTAGTATTTTATCAGTGACTGAATTTGGAATATCACAATGGGGTACCATTCTTTCAAAATCTGCGCGTTTTTTATCCGCCGCCACTTGGCAAAGAATTTGATTCGAAAATTGATGGAATAAAAATTTTACAGTCTCTTGCTCAACCCTAAAATTTATACACAAATTGGTAGAACCATTTATAATAATGTTTGTAGATACCACATCTAGTTCAATAGTAATATTGTGATTTTTGTTAAAATATTCTCGTACTAGCTCTAGAAAATCTGGCCAAAGTATAGGTTCAATATCAAGATCTACACCGCAATAAGAAATTTTCCCAGACAGTTTTCCCTTTGACAGACTAGCTTTTATAGTCTCTATTATATTTTCAAAAATCGAAATGTAACGAGATTTGAAATTTGATTCCATTGTATTTTGTAGCGAGTTATCCGCCATTCTGGTTTATAGATCAACAATGTTTAACACTTTTTTCGCATTGCGAAAAAATTTATTCATAGTAATGAGTTGCCAAGCTGATAGAGTACATGATAATAGACCAAAATTTTTCCAAGGTAATATCGGTTCAAGAGGGTCGTCATGCATAACATCTATCCCCTTGATGGAAAAGAGTATTTATACCTGCACTAGATATCCAGATCCCAGATTTACAACAAATTATCTTGCAGATTTTCTACCTTCAACCGAGGTATTTTATGATACCACTAGCTGTAAACATGGAGGTCCATGGTTTCACAATTCTCACAAATTATATATACCAGAATATGTGGCCAACCCTGGAAACTCTTGTTCTATAACTGATACTACCAGCTGTTGTGGATATGCACCAAAAAGAGCTGACAAGGGATATGATCTTACTGTCAATGATTACCCATATAATAATGTTGCTCTCACAGGAGGACTATGGAACAAGTATGTGTTCCCACTACATTCCCCATCATCAGTATAATTTTTCGCAAAGCGAAAAAAGTCAATTCTTGAGTAAACAAGAATTGATACTTACATTTTTGTTACACAAAAATTAATCCAATATTGCGAGAGGTATTCGAGATAAATTAACCTTGTAACCGCCGTTTTCACAATCGACCAAATACCTATTATATCTGAGGTGGGCTACCTCTGCCTTGGATAGTTCCTCTAGAGAAAAATAGACATATTCTTTTCGAGGTCGACCTTTGGCTTGTGAATCAAGAAAAGGATAAATAAATTCTTCAAGATGGGTATGCTCGTTACGAGTTAGTTTGGGTTTGTGTAAAATAATTCGAGTAGACATTTTTACGATTTCTCGTTTTAAAAAAGAATTACCAAATTTTCATTTTTCACGCTGTGAAAAAGGTGCAAAGGGATTAGTCCTTGGCCCAACTGTGCTCGTATACACTTCGGGATTTGGTCACCCTGTAGCCAGTAGGGCGCTCTCCATAAATAGTTTTTTGAGTGTCCACCCGATGACCAAGATATTCGAGTTGCTCAATCTCTGCCTTGGACAAATCCGTTAGAGAAAAATCAACAAATATCTTGGTAGCATTCGTAAGAGCAGGACCGATAACCTCGTCGAGATGAATACGTTCGCTATCAGTGAGCACAGGCTTTTTTGTCGCCATGACCCGTTTACAATGGGTAACTTGTCAAAGTTTCATTTTTTACAAGTTTACCTTGTAAAAGGTGAGAAGCATTTTTTTATGAAATAAAAATTATATAGGTACGTGAATTGCATAAATTTGTTTTTCCATAATTGCAAATAGTGCTCTATCATAACAACCATTATCATATAATAAAATATCAAAATCTGGCAAGTCGCTTTTTATTTTTTCATATTTTAAATTTTGTTTCTCCATATATTTGATTGCATTTTCCATTGTTGAACATTTTTTAAGAAATTCAACTTTGTAATATTTTTTTTCAGAATATGGATCTTGTTTTTTTATAAAATCACCCAGTGTAATACAATATACTCTAGGTTTTCTAGTTACTTTGATATTTATAGTCTCTCTACTATATTCAGTCTTGGTAAAACTAAATGCATGTAAAGGTTCTATACCAAGACATAGAGGATCGATATATATTTTCATCTTGTTCTCTTTATGCAAGATATATAAAAACAAAATCAATTTTTGAGCAATCAAAAATATGAGAATCGATTTTTGTGTAACAAGAGTATCATTTTTATATTCGTAAAAATATTCTTGTTCAAATAGTAATGACAGAATTATCTCCAGACTTGGAAACATATGGAACTAATATGGGCAAATTTGATAATGATACATATGGGGCTATTTATCATTATCTAATGAAAGAAGTACCAAAAGAAGTATCTCCAGTCTTAGAAAAATATGGAACTAATATGGAAACATTAGGAGAAGGTACATATGGGGTTATTTATCGTTATCAAAAAGGATCGGATAATTTTGCAATTAAAAAAAGTAAACGGACTCGTGAAACAGGAATAATTCCAGATACATTGACAGAGATTACAATATATAAATTGTTAAAATCTGACTATATTGTCAATTTACTAGATGTATTCAAAATAAACAATGAAATTTACATGGTTTTACCACTAGCTACTGAATCATTAGGAGATATAATAGAATTTGAAGAAATATCAAATGATAATCTAAAGAGATATGCTTATCAGCTTGTTCAAGGGGTATTGGCTATGCATAACAAGGGAGTTATACATAGAGATATTAAACCTGGAAATATATTATATTTTGAGGATACTAATACCCTTAAAATCGCAGATCTTGGATTGTCTATAGCAGATACTTGTGGAAAAAATATGGATCCAGATCTTGTATACTCTTTATGGTGGAGACCACCAGAGGTTATTCTAGGTATGAGATATAGTGAAAAAGCAGATGTATGGGCATTGGGAGTAGTATTTTTGGACATGTTTTTTAGCTATTATTTATTTGGTGGGATACAAGACGAACAAGAATTACTATATCAGATATTTAATTATTTTGGTACTCCATCTAGGCTAGAATGGCCAGATATGTATAATTCTCCAAATATATATAATCCGGTAAATAAAGAAGGATTAAAAATAATAGATAGTGAGTTTCATGGTATAAATGAAAAACTTGAGGATGTAAAGTATAATGATTTTCGTGATCTAGTATATAGAATGTTAAAAATAAATCCAGAACATCGGTTGTCAATTCAACAGGTATGTGCTCATCCATATTTTGATTCTATTAGAGACAGTGATTGTAATATATTGGCATGCGATGAAATTTTGCAAAATAATATTTTTAATACAGCTAGTATGACAAGTGAAAAAAAAGACTTGTTGTTGGAGGATAAAAAATATCTATGTACTGAATCAACAATAGTTTTTAATAAAATATCAATAATTTCAAGATGTCTAAATATTTATCAAGTAATAGCTGAAACTACAGGAAAAAATGGAAAGGAAATTTGTGATATTTCAATAGATATTACAAAAAAATTAAATAATAATTCTTACCATGTTGGAACTGATTGGAACCTGGAATGGGATATACTAGAAAAGATTGATTTTCAGTGTTTGTCAAGCAAGTTATATGATGTTGTTGGTATATATAAAAAATATTATGAACCA
>JAJXYA010000494.1 GCA_021780795.1 Bacillota bacterium
TATTTTTCATTTAAATTTGCAACTGTATAAATCTTTTAAGGTATTGTATAATGAGTAATGTTATACAATAGAAAGATGTTTCAACTAGAAATGTTAAAGCATCACCTTTGATGCTGTAATATTAATGACTTCAGAAAGAAACTTACCCCTTTGTATTCCTCTGGGGTAGATAACAATTCTCAATTGTTATCCTCCCACTGAAATTTTATTTTTGCCATAGTAGTTCGCCGGCACTTGTAGAAATGGGCTCTTCCTTCTGAAATGTCATTAAAAATATAGGAGTGAAAATATATGACAAAGACTATTTTTAAAGGCAGTGCAATGTTAAATCCTGTTCCTGTAGTATTAATCACCTCAAAAAACAAAGAGGGAAAAATAAATGTTTTTACAGTAGGATGGATAGGAACAGCTTGCACTAAACCACCAATGATAACTGTTGCCATAAGGCCAGAAAGACTTTCTTATGATTATATAAAAGAAAGTGGTGACTTTGTAGTAAATCTACCTAATTCCAAAATGGTTAGAGAAGTGGATTATTGCGGGGTACGCTCTGGGAAACAAATAGATAAAATTAAAGAAATGAACTTTACTATTGAAAACAGTAAAGACGTCACAGCCCCATTAATATCAGAATGTCCCGTAGCTCTGGAATGCAAAGTTAAAAGCATTACCCCTTTAGGTACCCACGATTTATTTTTAGCAGAAATTGTGAATACTCACGTAGATAATAATTTAATAGACACTAATGGAAAAATTCATTTTGAAAAAGCAGATCTTATTACTTACTCTCATGGTGAATATTTTAGTGTTAATTCTAATGCTTTAGGCAAATTTGGTTATTCAGTTCAGAAAAAAAACAATAAGTACTCTGAAAAAAATAATAAGCCAAAACATAAAAAGAAAGCCTGATTATTTAAAATTAAACCGTTGTAAAACTATTCTTTACAACGGTTCAATTTATACTCAGACTTTCTTTTTATGCCTATTTACTCATTTTTAATGTTTCAGCTATAGCTGCTATACTGCCTAAACTTGATAATGCCTCACTTGGAAGTATAAGTTTGTTAGCTGGGTTCTTCGCCATTTCTTTAAGAGCCTCAATCTGTTTTAACGCTATTACTGTTTCGTTTGTACCTGACTCAATAATTGCCATATTGATTTTTCTTATTGCTTCTGATTCTGCATTTGCAATAGTCTCTATAGCACGAGCCTTACCCTCTGCTTCAAGAAGTTGAGATTCTTTAAGTCCTTCTGCACGTCTAATATTTGCTTGTTTTTCAGCTTCAGCATTTAATATTTGAGCTTGCTTATGTCCTTCTGCTTTTTCAATTTGACTTTGTCTTTCACCTTCTGCTGTAAGGATAAACGCTCTTTTATCTCTCTCTGCTCTCATTTGTTTTTCCATAGCCTGTTGAATTTCAGATGGTGGAATTATATTTTTAATCTCCACAGATAATATTTTTATTCCATAAGCATCAGTGATTTCATCGATTATTTCAAGAAGCTTAGCATTTATTCTATCTCTTCCTGATAATACTTCATCCAAAGTCATATCTCCCACAATATTTCTCATATTGGTTATAGTAGAGTACACAATACCTGATTTATAATCCTCAATGTTATACACCGCATCTCTTGAGTTAACAACCTTATAAAATATAACATTATCAATTGATATATTAACATTATCCTTAGTTATAACGTTTTGTGGTTGTATGTCCAATATTTGCTGTTTAGTGGAAATTTTTCTTCTAACAAAATCTGCAAATACAATTGTCAAATGCCAACCTGGTTCTAGTATCCTATGAAACTGACCAAATCTTTCTACTAAATACACAGATCCTGTATTAACGATTTTAATAGATGATAAAATCCCAATAACTATTATTAACAATAAAAACAAACCTATAAACATTCCCATTCCCATTACAAATTCCTCCTTAAATTTTAATATAACTTACACTTTGGCTATTAATAATTTATTTCCTTCAAGACCAATAATTTGAACCAAATCACCTTCCTTTAAAGGTTTTCCCACGTTTTTTACAGTCCAATAAATTCCTTCGAATTTAATATTTGCTTTTACATCAATGTCCTTTGTTATTGTAAATTCTCTTCCTATATACCCTTCCTCCATAGTCAAAGTTTTGTTTACAGTTTTCTTTATGGTTTTCTTGACTATAGGATATCCAACGGCCATAAACACTCCACTAACTGCTACAAAAACAATTACTTGAACAACTACTGGTGCATTAAAGACCAAAGCAATTACTGCTGCAATTGCACCTAAAGCAAACCATATGAACATAAAGCTACTCGTAACAATATCAATAACTAAAGCCCCTAATGCTATAACCACCCAAAATATCATTGGCTTCCAGTCCATGTTGTACCCCCTTCAAAATACAGATTAATATTATGCATTCTTCCCCCTTATGAAATTACTAATTTCTACCTTAATTATATATCTTTTGTTCCTTTTATAAAACAATTTTATTGCATTTTGAAATGCAATTTATTATTATGGGTTACTTATAAAAACTATTCATATAATAATATTGCACCAAAACTTTTATGTTGTTATCATAATATTATTATATCGTATATTTTAAACTTAATAAAGTTTTATTTTAACTCTATATGAGTTATTTTATACCGTTTTAATGTTTGCATCTCATTTTTTCTTATGTTTACTCTCATTCTCTCAATAATTCAAATTTCAAGAATAATTGTCAGAATAATTGGGGACAGTTAACAACTATTTAAACAACGGTAAAATAATCATTAACCGTCCCCTACTAATCTGACTAATATAATGATATAATTCTAGTGAATATTTGTTATATAAAGTCAATTTTACATATACTATATTTGAAAAACCAATGAAAGGTCGTGAATTAATTTGGAAACTTCTTTTATAAAGGTTTCTGCTGCTTGTCCAATCGTAAACGTAGCAGATATAGAATTTAATTTAATTAACATACAAAGCTGTATTGAGAAGGCTTTAGATGAAAAATCAAAATTCATAGTTTTCCCAGAACTTTGTATAACCGCTTACACCTGTGCGGATTTATTTTTACAATATGAGTTGATTGAAAAATCCGAAAAAGCAATTCAAGTACTATGCGAGTTTTCTAAAAACAAAGATATATTAATTGCTGTAGGCTCTCCTCTATATTTTAATAATAGTCTATATAATTGTGCTTATGTAATATTTAACGGAAAACTTTTAGGAATAATACCAAAAAGCTATATTCCAAATTACTCTGAGTTTTATGAAAAAAGATGGTTTACTGAAGGTCTTGGCCTAATTAACAAAACTGTAAATCTCTCTTTCGCAAAGGGTATACCTTTTGGAACAAATTTATTATTCACTTGCAACAATATTAAATTTGGTTTTGAAGTTTGTGAGGATCTTTGGGTAACTATTCCTCCAAGCAGTTATCTAGCTCTTCAAGGTGCAAATATAATTGCTAATCTATCTGCATCGAATGAATTAGTTAGCAAAGCTGATTACAGAAAATCCTTAGTTTCATCTCAAAGTGCAAGATGTATGTGCTCTTATTTATATGCATCCTCTGGTGTTTTTGAATCCTCTACAGATTTGCTTTTCAGCGGCCATCTTTTGATTAGCGAAAATGGATTATTATTAAAAGAAAATAATAGATTCCAAAGAGAAAATGAAATTATTACTTCCATTATTGACCTAGATAAGTTAAATAGCGAAAGATTAAAAAATATAAGTTTTAGAAATAGTACTTCCATATGTCCTTTTGAGGCTTACGAAATTCCTTTCGAATTTTTAAACTTAGATTTTGGCGTTTTTGATAGGAATATCGACAAGCATCCTTTTGTTCCTAAGAATGAGCATCAACGTGAATTGCGTTGTGGCGAAATATTTAACATTCAATCCTCTGCATTAGCTAAAAGATTCTCTCATACTGGACTTAATAAGGCTATCGTTGGGATTTCTGGAGGACTTGATTCAACATTAGCATTATTAGTTATAGTTAAAACCTTTGATATGCTAAAAATACCAAGAAAAGATATTGTTACTATCACTATGCCTGGTTTTGGAACTACAGATAGAACCTATATGAATGCAATAAACCTATGTAAGCATTTAGGTACAGAACTTAGAGAAATTAATATAGTTGATGCATGCCTTCAACATTTCAAAGACATAAATCACCCAATTGAAAAACATGATATAACTTATGAAAATGTTCAAGCAAGAGAAAGAACTCAAATTCTTATGGATATTGCTAATAAAGAAGGTGGACTATTAATCGGAACAGGAGATTTATCAGAACTGGCCTTAGGTTGGTGTACATATAATGGAGACCATATGTCCATGTATTCTGTAAACTGTTCAATACCTAAGACTTTGGTGAGATATTTAGTTAAATATGTAGCAGATAAAGAATCCTCAAAGGAGGTTTCAGATATCCTTTTAGATATTCTAGACACTCCTGTAAGTCCAGAACTACTACCTAAAGATAAAAATGGTGAAATCACTCAAAAGACTGAAGACATAGTCGGACCATATGAACTACATGATTTTTTCCTCTATTATTTTATGAAGCAAGGAGCGACCACCAGTAAAATATTATTCTTAGCCAAAGAGGCCTTCAAAGCTGATTACAGCGAAGAGGAAATATGCAAATGGTTAGATAAATTTATAAAAAGATTCTTTACTCAACAATTTAAACGTTCAGCCTTGCCAGATGGTCCAAAAGTAGGAACTATAAGTGTATCCCCAAGAGGAGACCTTAGAATGCCTTCAGATGCTAGTTTTAATTCTTTCCTTTGGACATAAAAAATAACAAATGAAATATGCCGAATAGTTATTTTTTGAAGATGACTTGGACAGTAAAAAAGTACATATATTGTGTAAAGTACATAAACCAAACTTTACGTAATATGTGTACTTT
>JAJXYA010000024.1 GCA_021780795.1 Bacillota bacterium
TCTTGCTGTCATCTGACAGCTTAATTAGTATATCAAATCTTTTTCTTCTTGTCAACTACTTTTTTTATTTTGTTTTTTACAAAATGTTGTTTCTTTCGTAGCGACAAGAAGTATTCTATCATGTTATTATCAAATATCGATCAATAACATTCATTAAATTTTAAAATTATATTAAAATTAATCAATTTTTCTTTTATTTTCTCTTGATTTCTTATAGTGATACACTAGGATGAATTGAACGATGATTATGATAAAAATATAAAATATGATTATAAAAATGCACTTTTTTTAACATGAAAAAATAAAAAAGTAGAAGAGTTTTATTAAAATCTTCTACTTTTTTATTTTATTCTTCAATATTTTCTTCTTCTTCTCTAACTTCATTTTCAATTTTTGCTATTGCAACAACTTTTCCTTCTTCAGAACTTCTCATTAATGTTACACCCATTGCATTTCTGCTAGTTTCAGAAATTTCATTAGCATTAATTCTAATTACTATATCATTACTATTTATCAACATTACTTCATCTGAATCTTTTACTATTCTAGCTCCTACAAGCTCACCAGTCTTTTCCGATACCTTATAAGTTATTACACCTTTTCCACCTCTTCTTTGAAGTGAGTATTCAGAAATACTTGTTCTTTTTCCAAATCCATTTGAACTAACAACTAAAACATCTTGTTCTGTATCTATTACCTCTAACCCAACTACTATATCATCTTCTCTAAGTGTTATTCCTCTAACCCCTGATGCGTTTCTTCCAAGTGGTCTAGCATCCGTTTCATTAAATCTTATTGCATAACCTTGCTTTGTAACCATCAGTATTTCACTTTCACCAGTTGTGAGTCTAACATCAACTAATTCATCGCCATCTCTTAAATTAATTGCATTTAATCCATTTTTTCTTATAGTTGAATATTCACTTAAAGATGTTTTTTTAATAATTCCATACTTTGTTCCCATTAATAAATAACTATCTTTATTAAATTCTTTAAGCGTTTTTACAGTTTGAATCTTTTCACCTTGGTCAAGCTGAAGAAGATTTATTAAATTTGTGCCTTTTGCTGTTCTTCCTGCCTCTGGTACCTCATAAGCCTTAATTTGATATACTCTACCTTTGTTACTGAAGAAAAGAATATGATTATGTGTAGAAGTTATAAATATATGCTCTACAAAATCATCATCCTTTGTAGACATTGCTTGTATACCTCTTCCACCCCTCTTTTGAGAAGTATACGTATCAGCTGATATTCTTTTTATGTATCCAGCATGAGTTAACGTTATTACAACATCATGCTCTTCTATTAAATCTTCAATATCAATTTCATTTTCTACAGCAGAAATTACTGTCTTTCTTTCATCTCCAAATTTAGCTTTAATTTCTAAAAGCTCTTCTTTTATGATATTTAACACCTTTTGTCTATCTTGAAGAACAGATATTAAATAATCTATTGTTTTTAATAATTCATTTAATTCATCTTCAATTTTTTCTCTTTCAAGACCTGTAAGTCTTCTAAATCTCATTTCAATAATTGCTTCTGATTGTTTTTCTGAAATATTAAATCTTTCAATTAATCTTTCTTGTGCCTCTTTTGCAGTTTTTGAAGATCTAATAATACTTATTACTTCGTCTATATAATCTAATGCTATCTTTAAACCTTCTAGAATATGTGCTCTAGCTTTTGCTTTATCTAAATCAAATTGAGTTCTTCTTCTAATTACTTCTTCCTGAAAAGCAATGTAATGCTCAAGCATTTGTTTTAAATTAAGATATTGAGGTTTACCATCTACTAATGCTAACATAATTATGCCAAAACTATCTTGAAGCTTTGTATGTTTATATAATTGATTTAATACTATTTGAGGATTAGAATCTCTCTTTAATTCGATTACGATTCGCATTCCTTCTCTATCTGATTCATCTCTTAAATCACTTATTCCATTTATTTTTTTATCTTTAACCAATTCAGCTATATTTTCAATAAGTCTTGCTTTGTTTACTTGATACGGAAGTTCAGTAACTATAATTTTAACTCTTCCATTTACCTCTTCAAAATCTGTCTTTGCTCTTATAACAACTTTTCCTCTACCTGTCTCATATGCACTTCTAATACCTGATTTTCCTAAAATACTTGCTGCTGTAGGGAAGTCTGGACCTTTAATTTTAGTCATAAGTTCAAGAATAGAAGTCTCATTGTTATCTATCAACATAAATATACCGTCAATAACTTCTCTTAAGTTATGAGGAGGTATATTGGTTGCCATACCTACTGCTATACCAGATGAACCATTTACTAATAAATTCGGAAATCTAGATGGAACTACTAAAGGCTCTTCTTCCTCACCATCAAAGTTTGGTCCAAAATCAACAGTATTTTTACCGATATCTCTAACCATTTCAAGTGCAATTTTGCTCATTTTAGCTTCTGTATATCTCATAGCTGCAGCAGAATCACCATCAATTGATCCAAAATTTCCATGACCATCAACTATTGTATATCTCAAATTAAAATCTTGAGCCATTCTTACTAGAGCATCATATACAGATGAGTCACCGTGTGGATGATACTTACCTAAAACATCTCCGACAATTCTTGCACATTTTCTATATCCCTTTTCAGGCGTTAATCCTAATTCGTGCATAGAATATATAATTCTTCTATGAACTGGCTTTAATCCATCCCTTACATCGGGAAGAGCACGGTCAATTATTACACTCATAGCATAATCTATATAACAATTTTTCATTTCATCACTAATGTCTACTTGTAAAACCTTACCCTCATTATTCACTAACTTTACCTCCTGTTAATACAAACGACCTAATTTCTAAATATCTAAATTTATAACATTCTTTGCGTTTTCTTGAATAAATTCTCTACGTGGTTCAACCTTATCTCCCATTAGTATCGTAAACATCTCATCTGCAAGCATAGCATCTTCTACTGCAGCCTTACGTAATATTCTCTTTTCAGGATCCATAGTTGTATGCCATAATTGATCTGCATTCATTTCTCCAAGACCTTTGTAACGCTGAATATCTACACTATTATCTTTACCACCTATTTTTTCTAATTCCTCTTCCATCTCTATATCTGAATAACAATAAACTTCTTTTTTACCCTTTGCTATTCTATATAGTGGCGGTTGTGCCATGTATATATGACCTCCATCAACCAGTTCTCTCATATACCTATAGAAAAATGTTAATAATAAAGTTCTAATATGTGCTCCATCAACATCAGCATCAGTCATTATTATTATTCTGTTATATCTAATTTTTGTAACATCAAAATCTTTTCCAATTCCGGCACCAAATGCTGTTATCATTGCTCTTATCATTTCAGAATTTAATATTTTATCAATTCTTTGTTTCTCAACATTCATTATTTTTCCGCGAAGTGGAAGTATTGCCTGAAATCTTCTGTTCCTTCCTTGTTTTGCAGAACCTCCTGCTGAATCTCCCTCAACTATGTAGATTTCACATTCCTCAGCATTATTTGAGGAACAATCTGCTAATTTTCCTGGTAGTGTAGTACTTTCTAATATAGATTTTCTTCTCGTAAGCTCTCTTGCTTTTTTAGCCGCATCTCTTGCCCTTGCAGCAAGAAGAGCCTTCTCTACAACTTTCTTGCCTATGCCTGGATTTTCCTCTAAATAAATACTTACCTTTTCTCCAACTACAGCTTCAACAATACCTCTCATTTCACTATTGCCAAGCTTTGTTTTGGTCTGACCTTCAAATTGAGGCTCTGAAAGCTTAACTGATACAACAGCCGTTAAACCTTCTCTTACATCTTCACCTGATAAATTTTTGTCATTTTCTTTTATTAATCCAAATTTCTTAGCATAATCATTTACAACTCTAGTTAATGCTGTCTTAAAGCCAACAAGATGGGTTCCGCCTTCTACGGTATCTATATTATTAGCAAAAGAATATAGATTTTCAATATAACCATCGTTGTATTGAAGTGCTATTTCAACTATTGAATCTTCCTTAGTTCCCTCTATGTATATTGGTTCTGGAAAAATTGGTTCTTTGTTTTTATTTAAGTACTCAACGAAAGATTTTATTCCTCCTTCATAGTGGAAAGATTCTTTTTTATCATTTCTTTCATCAGAAAAATTAATTTTTATTCCTTTATTTAAAAATGCTAACTCTCTAAACCTTTGAGCTAAAACATCATACTGAAATTCTAATTCATCAAAAATTTCACTATCTGGCATGAAATTTATTTGCGTACCATGACCATCTGTTTCACCAATTTCTTCAAATTCACTTGCTACGTCACCTCTATGGTATACTTGTTTCCAAATTTTACCTTCTCTTTTAACTATAACCTCGCATGTTTCTGAAAGTGCATTTACTACAGATGCTCCAACCCCATGAAGCCCACCAGAAACCTTGTAGCCTCCACCACCAAACTTTCCACCTGCATGTAAAACCGTCATAATTACTTCAACAGTAGGTCTATTCATTTTAGGGTGAATTCCAACAGGCATACCTCTTCCGTCATCTACAACTGTAACAGAATTATCACTATGAATTATTATATCTATATTTTTACAAAATCCTGCTAAAGCTTCATCGATACTGTTATCTACTATTTCATAAACAAGATGGTGAAGGCCTTTTATAGAAGTACTGCCAATATACATACCTGGTCTTTTTCTAACTGCCTCTAATCCTTCTAATACCTGAATCTGGCTTTCATCATATGTTACTTTATTATCTGACATGAAAATCCTCCTATTCAAAAAATCTATAGTTCATCGTAAATAATTTCGCTTCTTTTATTTAAGGTTGAAGAAGATATTGGTGATAAGTATATTTTACTTTTTTTATTAACTTCAGCAATTACAAATGATTTTGGCTTATCATCAGTAATTTTTTCTACAAAGTCATCTTCTTCCGCCAATCTTAAAAAC
>JAJXYA010000073.1 GCA_021780795.1 Bacillota bacterium
ATAAATAACTACAAAATATTTTTTATTTGGAGGTTCAATATGAATAACATACAGTTGCCAAATATAGATTTAAATGAAGAACTTAGTAAATGTAAGGATATGGAGGACTTAGTTGGTAAAAATGGACTAATGCAAAGATTGTTTGGAAGCATAATTCAGCAATTTTTAGAAGCAGAAATGGAGGAACACTTAGGCAGAGAAAAATATAAAAGACAGGAAAGCAAAAATAAGAATTATAGAAATGGATACAGTTCAAAGAACATTAGAACTAGTTTTGGAGATGTTAATGTGGATGTTCCAAGGGATAGAAACGCTGAATTCGAGGCAAAGATAGTGAAAAAGTATGAAACTGTGTGCAATGAACTTGATAAAAAGATTATTGGTTTGTATGCAAGAGGAATGTCTGTGGATGATATTAAATCTGAAATTGACGAATTGTATGGGGTGGATATATCTCCAGCAATGATATCTAAGATAACCGATAAAGTTATGGATACTGCTATTGCTTGGCAAAATAGGACCTTAGATGAGGTATACCCTATAGTATACATGGATGCAGTCCACTTTAAAGTTAGAGAAGAACATAAGATTGTTACTAAAGCAGCCTATATTTGTATGGCTTTAGATATGCAAGGACACAAAGATATTTTAGGAATATGGGTTGGTGAACATGAAGGAGCTAAATTCTGGTTATCTGTGTGTAATGATCTTAAAAATAGAGGTGTTAGGGATATTATAATTGCCTGCATGGACGGTCTTAAGGGGCTTCCGGATGCGATTAAAGCGGTATTTCCGGATGTTAATATACAATGCTGTGTAATTCATCAAATTAGAAATTCTTTGAAATATGTAGCATCAAAAGACAAGAAAGCCTTTATAAAAGATTTAAAAAATGTGTATAAAGCAGTTAACGAAACTACAGCTATTGAGGCTTTGGAACAACTAAATGAAAATTGGGGCAAAAAATACCCTATAGTAGTGCAATCTTGGAAAAGTAATTGGGAAAACTTATCCACATACTTTGATTTTCCACCAGAAATTAGGAAGATAATTTACACTACTAATGCTTTAGAAGGGTTTAACAGACAACTTAGGAAATTTACTAAAATTAGAACTACATTTCCGACCGATGATTCTCTAATGAAAGCACTATACTTGGCCACAGAACAAATTATGATCAAATGGACTTCACCCTGTTCCAATTGGTCAAGTACATTGGCGCAATTTGCTATATTGTTTAATGATAGACTTGAAAGCTATATATAAAAAATAGGCTTGTACTTATTTGAAAAAAAATGAATAAAATAAATATTAATGCAAATAATAATATCATAAAGTAGCTAAACCTTCTCAGTATTTAGTATTACCCAAAAAAATAAAAATTACTACAGGTAATTCTCCCTATAGTAATTTCCAATTAGAATTGCTCTTCTTTATTCTAATTTACACAAATCAATGTACGTTCTCAAGTCAATATAAAAATGTAGGTTTTATACAAAATAAATATGTATGAAAGCCTACATTTTTATTTTGTATTTTATGATGCATCTTCAGTCATATGCTGCATCTGATCCTTATACTAATTCTCTTTAAAAAACATAGAAATTATCCAATCCCAGCCATTAATGGATTTTACAACGTTATGATTTAATTCTAAAAATTCTAATCCCTGAGAAAGGCGCTCCATTACAGCAGATAAAGTTTTGAAAAAATCATTTTTAAAAAACTTCTCCCTCAATTCATCCCAAATCATTTCGATAGGATTAAGTTCTGGAGTGTATGGTAAAAGTGGATAAAGTTCTATGTTTTCTGGAATAATAAGTCCTTGGGATTTATGCCATGGTGCATTGTCACAAACCATTAAAATATAATCATTAGGATATCTTTTGGAAACCTCGGAAAGAAAGATATTCATGCATACTGTATTGGATTTTGGTAAAATAAGTGAAACCATTTCACCATCATTTGGAGATACTGCACCATAAGCATAAACATATTCACGAACTCTAAGACAAGGTACAACTGGACGAATACCATTACCGCACCAGCAAGCCCTTGGCTTGTTAATTCGTCCGAAGCCTGCTTCATCTTGATACATCAAACGAAATTGTTTATTTGTTGTTTTGAAGGTAGAATTTACCATCCCGTGTACTGTTTGAGAGATTTTTTTATAAGCATCTATTTCATCTATGCTTGCTTTATTTGGGTGTTCACTTCGAGGCATTACTTTACGCCAAGCATGCCTTTTTAACATTTTATAAACTATTGATTTTGCAACGTTTCTACTAACTAATTTTTCATAACCTGAAATGATATCACTTATCTCTAACATTTTCCCGTTTTCTGCCTGTTTTGAAAAGGAATCTAAGAGTTCTTTTTCTTGTTCCCAAGTTAAATTCTTACGATTACCACCCTGTTTTTGGGCTTTGACACCAGTTAATCCTTCTTTATTAAATTTACTTATTACTTCATCAACAAATGTAGAGCTGTATCCAACAATTTCAGAAATATATTTTGAGGAAAATCCTTTTACTATTCGTAATTTTAAGCATAATAATCGCTTTTGTTCTTTTGGATCCTTACATTGTTTATATGCTTTTTTTATCACTATCTTATCTTCTTCGCTATATGTTTTTTGTGGTCTCGACATATAATATCACCAATCCTTTGTTAGTAATATTATACCATATTTAGAGACGTATTTGTACAATTTTTCTGCGTTTTTTAAAGAAAATTAGTATAATTATTACCGAAGGTGGAGCAGGGAAAGTTACAGCTTGGAAAAATAGAAAACACATAAATTACACAGCACTAAGGAAAAGATGGCAGAGCTAATGTATAATTATGGTGTTATTAAAGGTATAATTCGTGATAAAATAGAGCCACAATATGTGGTTGAAATGTTTGATGAGATAGATGATGAAAATATATCCGAGCTACCTACATTTAGTTGTGAAAAATGCGGAGCTATAATAAGGCCAAGAAAATATGATGGTGTTCATGGAGTAGCGTATGAATTTTTAAATATTAAGCCCAATTGCTAACGCATAAGTTTTTTTATACTAATTAAGTTATCAATATTATTTATAATGGTTAAACTATATTATAATAATAACTCGTTTAATTTAGAAAAATAAGGTATAATAATAAAAAAGACTTGTCGGAGGTATGATAGCAATGGATATATTAGAATTAAAAAAAGATTTTTATTATGTTGGAGTACAAGATCCTAATTTAAAAATATTTGATATAGTTATGGAAACAGAATTTGGAACATCTTATAATTCATATTTACTGAAAACAAAAGATAAAGTTATTTTATTTGAAACAGTTAAAGCAAAATTTTTTGATGAATATTTAGAAACATTACAAAAACTAACTGATATTAAAGCTATAGATTATATAGTTGTAAGTCATACTGAGCCTGATCATGCTGGAAGTATAGAAAAACTTATTGAGATAAATCCAAGTATAAAAATAATCGGTTCTCAAGGTGCTATTCAGTTTTTAAGAAATATAGTAAATCGTGAATTTTACAGTATTGTAGTGAAAGAAAACCAAACCATTACTATAGGAGATAAAACTTTAAGATTTTTAATACTGCCAAATCTTCATTGGCCAGATACTATGTATACATATATCGAAGAAGATAATATTATTGTTACTTGTGATTCCTTCGGTTCACATTACAGTTTTGATGACATTTTATTAAGCAAGGTTAAAGACAATGAAGGATATTTAAGGGCAAACAAATACTATTTTGATAGTATAATAGGTCCTTTCAAAAATCCATATATGACAAATGCATTAGAACGAATCAAAAATTTAAAACTTGATTTTATTTGCACTGGTCACGGACCTGTCATAGATTGCAGAATAGACGAAATAATTAATCTTTACAAAAAATGGTGCAGTTTAGAAAAAAAAGAAGGTATAAAAGTTGTAATTCCATATGTAAGCGCTTATGGCTATACAAAGGAATTAGCTAATAATATAGCAGATGGAATAGAAGATAGCGGAGATATCGAAGTAAATTTATATGATATGGTAGAAGCTGATAAAGAAAAAGTATTGGAAGAAATAGGAACTGCTGATGGCATATTATTTGGTACGCCTACTATCGTTGGAGAAGCTTTAGAGCCAATTTGGGATTTAACTATAAAAATGTTTGCTAAAACCCACGGAGGAAAGCTTGCAGGTGCTTTTGGCAGTTATGGCTGGAGTGGTGAAGGAGTACCTCACATAATTGAAAGATTAAAACAGCTAAACTTAAAACTTATTGATGGCGGTTTTAAAGTTAAATTTAAGCCAAACGAAAATGAATTAAGAGATGCTTACGATTATGGTTTTAACTTCGGATGCACACTTCTAAAAAAAGAAAATCCAAAGAAAAAATCTGGTAAGAGGACGTTAGTTAAATGTTTAGTATGCGGCGAAATTTTTGATTCTTCACTAGAAATATGCCCAGTGTGCGGAGTTGGAAAAGAAAACTTTATCCCCGTAGAAGTAGAAGATAGTGAATATAAAAAAGCTACTAATGAGACCTTCTTAATTCTAGGTAACGGTGCTGCTGGTGTAAGTGCAGCAAACGCCATAAGGGAAATAAATGAAAGTTGCAAAATTATAATGATTTCAAATGAAAGTGTTTTACCGTATAATAGACCAATGCTTACTAAAACAATGATTGCAAAGTTTAATCCTTCTCAAATACAAATTCATGACGAAGCTTGGTATAAAGAAAAAAATATAACAAATCTTTTAGGTAGAGAAATTATTAAATTATCTGCTGATGAAAAAAAAGTTTATTTATGTGATGGTGAAGTAATTAAATATGATAAATGCATTTATTCCCTTGGTGCTGAAGGTTTTATTCCTTCCATAAAAGGTAAAGATAAAAAAGAAGTGATTTCAATA